>JAXIOX010000216.1:0-13107 GCA_045403275.1 Burkholderiales bacterium
GGCAGCCAGCGCAATGCAGGCGCAAGTATAGTCTAATCCGCTCATTCGAAGCTGACCCTGCGGGCCACGTCGCGCGGCAGCCAGGGCTTTACCCACAGTGCCGCCGCCTCCAGCGGCGCCGACAACAACGCATCGCGCCAGTAAGGCTCGCGCGGCGCCGAAGTCATCCCGCCGAGCAGCACGACAGTCACCACGATCAACAGGCCGCGCAACAGCCCGAACGCCGCGCCCAGCATCCGGTCCGAGGCGGTAAGGCCCGCGACCTTCACCAGGTGCACGATCAGCATGCCGGTGAGGCTGAACACCAGCAGGCTGGCAAGCATCACCGCGATGAAACCGAACATCAGCCTCAACCCGGGATTGGTCACCGAATCCGGTAACCAGGTCGCGGTAAACTCTGCCAATTCCTTGGCAATCCAGAATGCCCCGATCCACGAGGCCAGCGCCAGCACTTCACGCACCATTCCGCGCCAGATGCTTATCCCCACCGATACCGCCACGATCGCGATGACGATGAAGTCGAAAACCGTCATCGGGGGCGGTTCACTCCCCGGTGAACCGGGTAGATGGTCATTGCGGGACGCGGATTCAAGTACGGCTTTCGCATAATCCCCGGTCTGCAGGCTCAGTCACCCTGCGGTACCACGGTGGCATCGCCGATCACCAGCTTCAGAGCGCGCATGCGCTGGCGGGCCTTTTCGGCCGCTTCGCGCGAGTCGTAGGGGCCGACGCGCACGCGCGTTCTTTCGCCGTCGGAACTCTTGATGACCTCGGTGTAGGCCTTGAACTTGTTTTCCCGCAGCTTGCGCTGCAGCGCCCGGGCGTTGGCGGCATTGGAAAATGCGCCGAGTTGCACTACGAAATCCTCGCGCGTCTTGGCTGGCTGCACCGGCGCCGGCCTCGGTTCGGTTTTGGGCGTCCCGGCCTTCGGCACCGCAACCGGCGCAGGCGCAGGCCGGACCGGCGGCGCAGTCTCGGTCTTGGCGGGGGGCATGACGGGGCTCGAAGGAGCAACGCGCGCCGGCGCGGCGGTTGCGGGCTGAGGCGACGAATCGGGGCCGGGTAGCGCCGGAATGGTGATGGCGATGTCCTGGTTCAGCGGCTTCGGCTCGCTGTCGAGCAACATCGGCAGGAACACGACGACCAGGAGCACCAGTGCTATAGCCCCCACCAGCCGCCGCCGCGCACGTTTCTTCAGTTGCAGTTCTTCGTCGCTAATCGCTTTCGCCATATCGTTGTGAATCGGCGCCGGATTCAACTGCGCGCTACCAGCACCGCACCTACCGTGTAAAAGGAGCCAAACACCAAAATTTTATCATTTTGGCCGGCCGATCTGATCGCGTGTTGATAGGCGTGCACCGGGGTGTCGAACTTTACCACCGGCACGACGACCCGCGCCGCTGACAGAGCCTGCCGGATTCGTTCGGCGTCGGCACCGCGAGGACCGGAAAGGCCGGCGGCAAGCCACTCGTTTACGTCGTCGCGCATCGCTGCCGCCACGCCTTCGATGTCCTTGTCCTTGAGCATCGCGAACACCGCAATCGTTCTGCCGCCGCCGGGCAGACGGCGCAGACTGGATGCCAGTGCACGGGCAGCGTGCGGGTTATGGCCGACATCGAGGATAACCATGGGCCGGCCTGGCAATACCTGAAAGCGGCCCGGCAACTGCACGTCCAGCAGCCCGCGCCGGATTGCACCCATGTCCACCGGCAACCGCTCCTTCAGTTGCTCCAACGCGCACATGGCGGTGGCGGCATTGCCAAGCTGATAATCGCCGCGCAGTGCAGGGTACGGCAGCGCCGAACGTTTGCCCAGCGCACTCCAGAACCGCCATTGATTCGGATCGGTATCGAAACCACCAGTAAAACCATAGTCGCGCCCGATCAAATGCAGCTTCGCGCCGATTTCCTCCGCACGCCCGAGCAGCCCGGCGGGCGCATCCCCCTCGCCGCAGATCGCCGGCCGGCCGGCACGAAAAATACCGGCCTTCTCGGCTCCAATGCTGTCCCGGTTGTTGCCGAGGAACTCCATATGGTCGAAATCCACGCTGGTCACCACCGCACAATCGGAATCGAATGCGTTCACCGCGTCCAGCTTGCCGCCCAGGCCGACTTCGAGGATGGCAAGATCCACCCGCTCGCGAATGAAGACGTCCATCGCCGCCAGCGTACCGAACTCGAAGTAAGTGAGCGAGATCTCGGCGCGCGCCTGCTCGATGCGCGCGAACGCGCGCACCAGTGACGCATCCGCCTCTTCCTGCCCCTGCACCCGCACCCGCTCGTTGTAACGCAGCAGGTGCGGCGAGGTGTAGACGCCGACGTTGTAACCGGCGCTGGTAAGAATGCTCTCCAGCATCGCACACACCGAGCCCTTGCCGTTGGTGCCGGCCACTGCAATGATCGGGCAAGCGGGGATCTGGCCGAGACGATCGCGCACGCGGGCAACGCGATCCAGACCCATGTCGATGGCAGAGGGGTGGATGCTTTCGAGATAGGAAAGCCAGTCGGAGAGCGACTGCAGCGCTGTGGCGCGATCAACGGACAATGGATTCTTTCCGCTCTAACCGCAGAGGACGCAAAGGACGCGGAGGAAAAGCAGACTGGGGTATAGAGCTAGAGTGGCTGTTCGTAGATGCGTGGAGCGAGTATCGCGGTGCTGGATCGGCCAATGAACGGTTTTAACACAAGAACATTTTGCTCATGCCTTTCCTCTGCGTCCTCTGCGTCCTCTGCGTCCTCTGCGGTGATAGATTTTTTTTCAAAACTCAGGCGGCGGGAGCGCGCATCAGCAGCGTGATCAGGCTGGCGAGCTTGTCGCGCATCTGCCGGCGATCGACGATCATGTCGATGGCGCCATGCTCAAGCAGGAACTCGGCGCGCTGAAAGCCCTCGGGCAAGGTCTGCTTGACGGTCTGCTCGATCACCCGCGGGCCGGCGAAACCGATCAACGCTCCAGGCTCGGCGATCACCACGTCGCCGATCATGGCGAAGCTTGCCGACACGCCGCCCATGGTTGGGTCGGTCAGCACCGAGATGAACGGCAATCTCGCCCTGGAAAGCTGGGTGAGCGCGGCGGTGGTCTTGGCCATCTGCATCAGCGACATCAGACCTTCCTGCATGCGCGCACCACCGCTCGCGGAAAAGCACACGAAGGGCAGATTTTGTTCGCAACAGCTCTGCACACCGCGCACGAAGCGCTCGCCCACCACTGAGCCCATCGAGCCGCCCAGGAAACGGAACTCGAAGGCCGCGACCACCAGCGGCACGTTCTTGATCGAGCCCTGTACCACCACCAGCGCGTCATCTTCCTGGGTTTCGGCCTTGGCCTGCTCGAGGCGTTCGGTATAGCGTTTGCTATCCACGAACTTGAGGAAGTCGATGGGCCCCACCTCCGCGCCGATTTCGAACTGACCTTCCAGGTCGAGCGTGAGGTCGATGCGTTCGCGCGCCGTGAGTCGGTTGTGGTGGCCGCACTTGGGACAAACGTTGAGGTTCTTGTCCAGATCTGCGCGATACAGCACCGTTTCGCAGACCTCGCATTTGCTCCACAGCCCTTCCGGCACGCCCTTCTTGATGGCACCGGCGCTGCGCTTGATCTTCGGCGGAAGCAGCTTCTGCAACCAGCTCATTGGTATCCCCCCGCGACTTGACCAACCCGCAAGTGCGAGCACGAATCAATTGCGCGTTCCGAAAACAGACTCACGCACCGTCCATGGCGCGACGGATGCCACCAAGCAGCGTCGAAAGATTGCCGAGCACCTGGTCGGGGCCCGAGGATTCGATCTCCTGCACCAGACGGCTTCCGATCACCACCGCGTCAGAAATCGCGGCGATCGCCCTGGCGGTCTGCGCGTCGCGGATACCGAAGCCCACACCGATGGGAAGCCGGATGTGCGAGCGGATCTGCGGGAGCCTGGCCGTGACCTGCTGCAGATCGAGGTGCGCCGCACCGGTCACGCCCTTGAGCGACACGTAATATATGTATCCCGTCGCCATGTGCCCGACCTGCTCCATGCGGCTGTCTTCCGATGTCGGCGCCAGCAGGAAAATGGAATCGATGCCGCGCGCCTTGAGCAGATCCACCAACTGCCTGCTTTCCTCGGGCGGATAGTCGACCACCAGCACGCCGTCCACACCTGCCGCCCGCGCGGCGTCGGCGAACGCCGTGTAACCCATCGCCTCGATTGGATTGGCATAGCCCATCAGCACGACCGGGCTGGTCCGATTGGTAGTGCGGAATTCGCGCACCATGCCGAGCACATGTTTCAGTCCCACGCCGTGTTTGAGCGCGCGCTCGCTGGAGCGCTGGATGGTCGGTCCGTCGGCCATCGGATCGGAAAAGGGCACGCCCAATTCGATGATGTCCGCGCCGGCGCCAACCAGTGCGTGCATGATTGGCACGGTCATCGCCGGATCGGGATCCCCGGCAGTGACGAAGGGAATCAGCGCCTTCTTTCCCTGGGCCTGCAGTTTCCTGAACGTGTCTGGAATGCGCGACATGTTTAGGCAAGTCGGAAGGATGAGGGATGAAGGCAGAAGTGAAAAACCGGGCTTACCTTCATCCTTCCGCCTTCCGCCTTCATCCTTGGTGGTTACAGTTTCAGCCCAGAGCGCTCGGCGACGGTATTCATGTCCTTGTCGCCGCGGCCGGAAAGATTTACCAGCAGTACCTGTTCTTTGGGTAGCGTGGGTGCAAGCTTCATCGCGTACGCCACCGCGTGCGCTGACTCAAGTGCTGGCATGATGCCCTCCATACGGGTCAGCGTGTGAAAGGCGTTGAGCGCCTCGTCATCGGTGATGGAGACGTACTCGGCGCGCCCGCTGTCCTTGAGCCATGCGTGCTCCGGGCCCACGCCCGGATAGTCGAGACCGGCGGAAATCGAATGGGTTTCGATGATCTGGCCGTTCTCGTCCTGGATCAGATAAGTGCGATTGCCGTGCAGCACGCCGGGTTTGCCGGTGCACAGCGTTGCCGCGTGCTTGCCGGATGCGAGGCCCAGTCCGCCGGCTTCGACGCCGATCAGTCGCACCGACTTGTCCTCGATGTAGGGATAGAACGCACCCATCGCGTTCGAGCCGCCGCCGACGCAGGCGAGGATGGCGTCCGGCTGGCGCCCGATCGCTTCCGGCATCTGGGTGCGCAGCTCGCGGCCGACGACTGCGTTGAAATCGCGCACCATCATCGGGTAGGGGTGCGGGCCGGCGACCGTGCCGATGATGTAAAAAGTGCTCTCGACGTTGGTAACCCAGTCGCGCATCGCCTCGTTGAGCGCATCCTTCAGCGTTTTCGAACCGCTTTCTACCGGCACCACCGTGGCGCCCAGCAGCTTCATCCGGAACACGTTCATCATCTGGCGCTTGATGTCTTCCGACCCCATGTACACCACGCATTCCATGCCGTAGCGGGCCGCGACGGTGGCGGCCGCCACGCCGTGCTGACCAGCACCGGTTTCGGCGATTACCCGCTTCTTGTCCATGTGCTTGGCGAGCAGCGCCTGGCCGATGGTGTTGTTGATCTTGTGCGCGCCGGTGTGATTCAGGTCTTCGCGCTTGAGCCAGATCTGCGCGCCGCCCGCATGCTGCGACAGGCGCTTGGCGTGATACACCGGGCTGGGACGGCCGACGTAGTGCTTGAGATCGGACTCTAATTGCGCGACGAACCCGGCGTCGTTGCGCATGCGCTCATATTGCGTGCGCAACTCGTCGAGGGCGTGCATGAGCGTCTCGGCGACGAACACGCCGCCGTACGGTCCGAAGTGGCCCTTGGCGTCGGGAAGGTTGTAAGCCTTTAGGGCCTCATACATCTGCATCTCTTACTCCTCGGATGAAGGCGGCGATTTTGGCTGCGTCCTTTATTCCCTTTCCGGTCTCGACGCCGCTGCTCACATCGACCGCCCACGGACGCACGCGGCGCACGGCATCGCCCACGTTGTCGGGATCGAGCCCGCCCGCAAGGATCAGCGGCAGGGGAAGCTTGGCCGGGATCGACGACCAGTCGAATGTGGATCCGGTGCCGCCATGGCTGCCCTCCACGAACGCGTCGAGCAGAAGGCCTTTGGCGGCACGATGACGGCGGGCGTATTGTAGCAAATCCATTCCCGGCCGGACTCTCGCCGCCTTGATGTAGGGCACGCCAAATCGCACGCAAAAATCGGGGGTCTCGTCGCCTTGAAACTGCAGCAGCTGCGGCCCGACTTCGTCGAGCACGCGCTCGACTTCCGCCGCTTGTGGATCGACGAACAACGCCACCGGCGTAACGAACGCCGGCAACGCCTCGACGAGTTTGCGCGCGACCGCGTTTGACACCCTACGCGGACTTTCGGCGGCGAAGATCAGACCAATCGCATGCGCGCCGGCGTGCGCGGCGGCAAGCGCATCTTCGACACGGGTAATGCCGCAGATCTTGACCGCTGTGGCCATCCCGATTCAGCACCCCTGAAAATTATTCTGCCGCGAGCAGTGTTTCTTCGAGACTGGCAATGTCCGGATGCGAGGGCAGCGCCCAAGACGCATCGTATTCTACCGCCGCAAGGTAAAGTCCCGACGCTGCAATTGGGGGTGCGGCGCGATTGCGATCGCGGCTTTCCAGCACTTCACCAATCCAGGCGACGGGCTGTCTGCCGCCGCCAACATAGACCAGCGAGCCGACGATGTTGCGCACCATGTGCTGCAGGAAGGCATCGGCGGCAAACTCGAAGCGAATCAGGTCGCCGCGGCGGCAGATCTCAAGTCGGCGCAGCGTCTTGACCGGCGTCTTCGCCTGGCATTCGGCAGCGCGGAAGGCGCTGAAATCATGCTCGCCGATCAGGCTTTGCGCGGCTTTCTGCATCGCCCGTTCATCCAGATTCCCGTAGAACCAGCCTACGCGCCCCCGCAGGAGCCCCGGGCGCTGTGCCCGGTTGAGCAGCCAGTAAGTGTAGCGCCTGCCGGTGGCCGAAAAGCGTGCGTGGAAATCCGGGCTCACTGCGCGCGCCCAGTTGACCGCGATGGCATCGGGAAGCAGCGCGTTGCCGCCCCGGATCCATGCGGTCGGCGGACGCTCGACATCAACATCGAAGTGCACCACCTGTGCGAGCGCGTGCACTCCGGCGTCGGTGCGCCCGGCGCACACCGTTTCGATTCTCTTGCCCGCCACCTCCGACAGCGCGCGCTCGAGCGCATCCTGCACCGCGCAGCTGTCCGGCTGGGTCTGCCAGCCGCAGAATGCTGCGCCGTCGTACTCGAGTCCGAGAGCAATTCTCAAAGCGCAGGTTCCGAAGCGGTTGCCGGGTGCAGCAAAAAACGCTGCGCATCAATCGAGGTTGGAATCGTGCAGCAACGCCGCGCGACGGGAAACAGCCGCGGCGAACTGGGTGAAGTCAGGAATCCAGGTTCGCGAGCACCGTTTGCGCGGCAGCTTTCTGTTGTGCGTCGCCTTCCTTAAGCACTTCCTTGAGGATCTCGCGTGCACCGTCCTTGTCGCCCATTTCCTGGTACGCCTTGGCAAGATCGAACTTGGTCTGTACGTCATACCAATGGTCGTCCTTGCCCGTGGCTGATGCCTGGGAAGAGGTTCCGGCGCCCAGATCGAGGTTGATACCGGATAAATCGAGTTCCTGTGCGGCTTTGGAACCGGCCTTGGGTTCGCCCGGCGTTTCTAGCCCCGACCCGCTCATGTCGAAATCCAGTCCGCCGGCAGCGGGTTTGGGTTCCGTGGCCGCGGGCACCGAGGCAGTCGGGGCGGCAAGGGCGTTGAGGTCGAATTCGAAATCGATGACATTGCCGTCCTGCTTTTTCGGCGCCTCGGATTCCCCCGCCTCGGAACCTGCCGGCGGCAGATCGACGCTGAAATCCACCGTCGACGCCGCACTGGGTCGTATAGCGGTTGTGTCCTCATGAGACCCGAACGCCGAGGGGTCGATGACGTGGCTCCTGTCCAACTGCCTGCCGTCGTCGCCGAGATCGATGTCGGTCGCCGTGGACGCGCTCTGGTCATCGAAGCCGATGTTGAAATCGACATTGTCGGCGGCACCGGAAGCCGCGCTTGCTGCTTCAACCGCTGCTTCGCCACCGCTGGGCCGGCCGGCCGCGTACCGCGGGTTTTCCGGATCGATCTGATATCCCAGCCTGACGGCCTGATCCCACAAATTTCCGCCGCCGCCGGTTCCCTTCTGCAGTTCGCGCGCCATTTGCTCGAACGCCTTGGTGTCCTTGCGATTGGCAAAAATCTGCAGCAGCTTGAGGTGGATCTCGTAGCGCCCGGGAGAAGCCGCGAGCGCTTCCTTCAGCAGATCCTCGGCCTGGGCATCGCGACCGTAGGCAAGGAAAATCTCCGCCTCCGCGACCGGATCGACTTCGTCCGCGGTGTCGTCGGCGGCGCGGGACGCGCGCAGGTCGGTGTCGGTGCTGCGGTAATCGCGCGACGAGGACGCAGCGCCGGCTACCGACGCAGGGCCAGCTTCTTCAGCTTCGGCTTTCGATTCACGACGGCGTTTGACGGCACGCACGGCGAGCGCGCCGATCAGCACCAGCACGCCCAGTCCGGCGCCGAGATAAGCCGGTTGCTCCAACGCCCGATCGATCAGGCTGGGCTCGGGTGCCGGCGGCGGCACCGGTTTGGGCGCGCGCTTGGGTGGCGGGGCGGGCTGGGAGGACGGCGCCGTCTCGGTTTTCGGTCGCGGCGCCACTGGTTCAGCCGGCGTCGGCGCCGGGGCCGGCTTGGCATCCGGTGTCGGTGCAGTCGCGTCGGGTGCAGTCGCCTGCGGTTCCGGCATCGCGTCCGGCTTCGGCGCGGGTTGGGGCGGGACCGGTGGTGGCGCGGCCGGTTTCTGCAGGTCAGCCATGCCCTTGTTCTTGATCTCCAGCAACGCCTGCAGGTCCTTGATCGTCTTTTCGAGCTTGCTTACGCGTTCGTTGGCATCCTTGATCGACTTGTCGCGGGCCGCCAATTCCTCTTCCAGCGCCCGCACACGGGCTTGGCTCTGGCCGGACTTTGCGTCCCCGGCTGGGGTACCGGCCGCAGCCGCGCCGGCGGGTTCGCTCTGGGAGAGCTTCAGAACTTCCTTCGGCTGTTGGTCCGCCGCAGCAGCCTGATCCTCAACCTTGGTTGTAATTTTGCCGGCGGCGGCCTGCTGGGTTGGCTCTTCAGCCGGCTTCGCTTCACCCGCCTTGAGCGCCAGTTGCTCGCGGTATGCATTCCAGTTGCGCGCCTGCACCAGCACTTGCTTGTGCGCGTCGGCCTGCGTGACGCTGCCGTACTGATCCGGTGACGGCAGCTTGATGATCTTTCCGGACTTCAGCCGGTTCATGTTCTTGCCGGCGAAGGCATCAGGATTGCCCCGGAACAGCAGCGCCAGCATTTGCTCCACGCTAACGTCTGCAGGCTTGGTGGCAAGCGCGATCTTGAACAGCGTGTCGCCGCGCATCACCGGACCAAAACTTTCAGCGGTCGCAAGCCTAGTTGCAGTGCTTGTTGCAGTGCTTGTTGCAGGGCTTGTTGCAGAGCTTGTTGCAATGCTGCCGCGGGAGGTGCTTTTGATATTCGATTCGGTGAGGAAGGTCGCCATCGGTCCACCGATGGTTTCCACCGGCCCAGACGGGGCGGGCTCGGCAGCGACGGGCGCGGGTGCCGGAGGTTCGGCAATCGGCTCGGGCTTCGGCTGCGGCTTGGGCGGGGAAGCGCGTACTTCGGCTTCAGCGGCCTTCTGTCTGGCGCGTTCGGCGATCAGCGAGGGGGGATCGAGCAGAGCAGTAAACTCGCGGCTGATCCTCCCGGAAGACCAGGACAATTCCACCAGCAAATCGAGGAATGGCTCGTTAACCGGCTGAGTCGAGGTCAGCCGTACGTAGGGTTCACCGTTCGCGCGCTTTTCGATGCTGACCTTGACGTTGTCGAGCGCGGTTGAGTAAACCAACCCGGCACGACCGAACGCCTCCTGACTGGCGAGACGCGCAGCGAGCGAACCGATTTCTTTTTTCCCGGCGAATAGCTCGATCTCCGCATTGAGCGGTTCACCGAGTGCCGATGTGACGTTGAGCTTGCCTAGACCTGCTGCGTGCGCTACTGCAGAGACAGCGAGCAACGACGCGGCGAGGATCCATGCGCGAAGAGACGTTATGCCCAAGGCGCCCACCCTAATCGTTTTTGCATACAAGGTAATTAAAATAACATCATGGGTTTAGAGATGCAAGCTCAACTTTCTTCTTACATTCTCCGGTAACCCAAGACTTTTTCGATAAATTTTGCGGTGTTCCCCGTGGATAATCCAGGCACACCATTATTGTTCCAGCAGGATTCGCAGCATGCGACGCAGCGGTTCCGCCGCGCCCCACAGCAACTGGTCGCCCACGGTAAATGCAGCGAGGTACTCGCCGCCCATCGGCAGTTTGCGCAAGCGCCCGATCGGCACCGTGAGCGTGCCGGTGACCGCCGCCGGCGTCAACTCCCGAATCGAGGCGTCACGCTCATTGGGCACCACCTTCACCCACTGATTGGCAGATGCCAGCAGACCTTCGATTTCCTCGAGCGGCAGGTTCTTCTTCAGCTTGATGGTGAGCGCCTGGCTGTGGCAGCGCATGGCGCCGATGCGCACGCAAACGCCGTCGATTGGAACCGGATTCGAATCGCGCCCGAGGATCTTGTTGCCTTCCGCCTGGGCTTTCCATTCTTCGCGACTCTGACCGTTGCCAAGGTCCTTGTCGATCCACGGTATCAGGCTGCCTGCCAACGACAGTCCGAAATGCTCGCTCGGTAATCCGCGGCTGCGCAGCGAGTCGCTCACCTTGCGGTCGATTTCCAGAATCGAGGAGGCCGGATCTTCGAGCAGCGACTTTGCGGCGCCATGGATGTAGCCCATCTGCGACACCAGTTCGCGCATGTTCTGGGCGCCGGCGCCGGAGGCGGCCTGATAGGTCATTGCCGTCATCCACTCCACCACCCCGGACTTGAACAGCCCGTGCGTGCCCATCAACAACAGGCTGACGGTGCAGTTGCCACCGATGTAATTCCGGACACCCTGCGCAAGCGCCTTTCTGATCAAGTCGAGATTGACCGGATCGAGGATGATCACGGCATCCTCGCGCATGCGCAGCGCCGAGGCGGCATCGATCCAGTAGCCTTTCCATCCGTCAGCGCGCAACTTCGGGTACATGTCGTCGGTGTATTCGCCGCCCTGGCAGGAAACGATAACCTGCATTGACTTCAGTTCCTTCAGGTCGGCGGCGTTCCTGAGCGGCGGCACCTCCTTGCCGATATCCGGGCCATTGGCTCCAGGTTGCGAGGTGGTGAAGAAAACCGGATCGATGTGATCGAAGTCGCGCTCCTCGCGCATGCGCTGCATCAGCACCGAACCGACCATGCCGCGCCAGCCGACCAGCCCCACTCGCCTGATCGCGGCACTCGTTCCGGTGCGGCGCGAGGAAATCACCGCCGCTTCACTTGCGTTCATTGCCCATCCCTCCTGTCATGCCTGCAAGGCCGCCACGACGGCATCGCCCATTTCTTCGGTCCCGATCTTCCTGGTCCCGGTTTCGTGGATGTCGGCAGTCCGATAGCCCTGCTTGAGCACGCGCCTGACCGCGGCCTCGATGCGTGCGGCGAGCGCCTCCTGGTTGAAGGTATAGCGCATCATCATCGCGGCCGAAAGAATCGTCGCGAGCGGATTGGCCACGTTCCTGCCGGCGATATCCGGAGCGGAGCCATGAATCGGCTCGTACAAACCCTTGTTGCCCGCATCCAGCGAAGCAGAGGGTAGCATGCCGATCGAGCCGGTGAGCATGGATGCTTCGTCCGAGAGAATATCGCCGAACATGTTGCCGGTGAGCATCACGTCGAACTGCCTGGGTGCGCGCACCAGCTGCATGGCCGCGTTGTCCACGTACATGTGCGACAGCTCGATGTCCGGATATTCCTTCGCCACTTCATTGACCACCTCGCGCCACAGGATGCTGGTGTCGAGCACGTTGGCTTTGTCCACCGAGCACAAACGCTTCGCGCGCTTGCGCGCGATGCCGAAACCGACATGGGCGATGCGGCGGATCTCCGGTTCGCTGTATTTCATGGTGTCGTAACCCTCGCGCTCGCCGCTGCCGGTCTCGCGCCGTCCGCGCGGCTGCCCGAAGTAGATGTCGCCGGTCAGCTCCCTCAGGATCATGATGTCGAGCCCCGCCACCACTTCGGACTTGAGTGTCGAGGCATTGGCAAGCTCCTCGTACAGCAGCGCCGGGCGCAGGTTGGCGAACAGGCCCAGTTCCTTGCGTATGCGCAACAACCCCTGCTCGGGGCGCATCGGCCGGGGCAACGTATCGTACTTCGGGCCGCCCACCGCGCCCAGCAGCACCGCGTCTGCGGACTTGGCCAGCGCCAGCGTCGATTCCGGCAAGGGATCTCCGCCGGCATCGTACCCGGCACCGCCGATCGGCGCTTCCTGCCGTTCGAATTTCTGGCCTTCGCGCGCTAGCGCCTTGAGCATTTTGAGCGCCTGCTTCACGATCTCAGGGCCGATGCCGTCACCGGGGAGTACTGCGATTTTCATGATCGATTGCGTGAAAGCGTGAGGGGTAAGAAACGGCAACGCGAAGGTCTTACCCTTCAACCTTCACACTTCACCCTAGCTGAATAGCCAGGGTTGCTCGATGCGGCGTTTGGCCTCGAAGGCCTTGATCTCGTCGACATGCTGCAGCGTCAGCCCGATGTCGTCCAGCCCGTTGAGCAGACAATGCCTGCGCAAGGAATCGACTTCGAAAGCGAACACCCGGCTGCCGTCCGCATAGGCGACCGTCTGCGCGCCGAGATCGACCACCAGCCTGAATCCGGGAAACGCGGCGACGTCGTGAAACAGGCGATCTATCTGGGATTCGGGCAGCACGATCGGCAGCAGGCCGTTTTTGAAGCAGTTATTGCAGAAGATGTCGGCGTAACTCGGCGCGATCAGCGCGCGGAAACCAAATTCGCCCAACGCCCAGGCCGCGTGCTCGCGCGAGGAGCCGCAACCGAAATTCTCGCGCGCAAGAAGTATATTCGCGCCCTTGTAGCGCGGCTCGTTGAGGACGAAATCGGGATTGGGCTTGCGCCTGGATTGGTCGATCCCAGGCTCGCCACGATCCAGATAGCGCCACGCGTCGAACAAAT
>JAXIOX010000250.1:0-7146 GCA_045403275.1 Burkholderiales bacterium
CGGCCGATGGCCGGAAATAAATGCGTTGACGCAGAGGGCACAGAGACAACACAGCGCGCAGCGATTTGTTGCGGCGGACACTAACCTTCAGGTTACGTGGGAGCCAAAAAACAAAAACGAGGGAAAGCGAGCGGGGGTCAAGAGCGGGGTGATTGTTCGCGATCCTGGGCGACCGATCTTCGGTGCGAGGGATCGTCAACCAATGACAGGCCTTAACCCGAACATTTTCTTGCCTCTTGCCTTTCCTCCGGCACCGCCGACACGGCGTTGGCGTAGCCATCCGGGGCGGGAGGCGGCGCTTCGGCGCACTACCCGCAAACGGCCGACTACGTCGGTAACGTGTCCGTGCGCCGCTCCGCGTCCTCTGCGCCTCTGCGTTGGGTTTTGAATCCCATCCAAGGAAAACAACAATGGAAGACGTGTTGCGCGAAGCACTTCGCACGGTGCTCGATCCGAAATCCGTGACGATTGTCGGGGCTTCGGAAAACCCCAACAAGCGGAGCGGGGGCGCGCGGACTCGTTACCGGCGTAGCCGGCCGTTCGCGGGTAGCGCGCCTCGCCCGCCGGGCCACGGAGTGCCATGCAAATTTCTCGCCATGGGGATCTGGCAATGACCGACACCATGCGCGAAGCACTTCGCACGGTGCTCGATCCGAAATCTGTGACGATTGTCGGGGCTTCGGAAAACCCCAACAAGCTAGGCGGGCGCCCGCTGCTTTACCTGTCCCGCTACGGTTACAAGGGCAGGGTCTATCCGGTCAATCCGAAGCGGTCCGAGGTGCAGGGCTACAAGGCCTATCCGTCACTCACGGATCTGCCCGAGGCGCCGGAAGTCGCGATCGTGGTGGTGCCGGGCGATGCCGCCGTGGAGGCGGTCGAGCAGTGCGCGCAACTGGGCGTGAGAGTGGCTATCGTCATGACTTCCGGTTTCGGCGAGACCGACGCTGAGGCTGGCAAGGCCAAGGAACGGCACATGCGCGATGTCGCGCGCGCTCGCGGAATGCGCGTGATCGGTCCGAATTGCCAGGGACTGGCCAACTTCGGCAGCAGGGCGATCCTTTCGTTTTCCACCATGTACATCGAAGCACCGCCCCAGGACGGACCGGTGGGCATCGTCAGCCAGTCGGGAGCGATGAGCGTGGTGCCATACGGACTGCTGCGCCAACGCGGCATCGGCGTGCGCCATTCGCACGCCACCGGCAACGACTGCGACGTCACCGTTGCCGAACTGGCGTCGGTGGTGGCGGAAGATCGGGACCTGAAGCTGCTGCTGCTCTACCTCGAGGGCATCAGCGACCCGGAGCATCTCGCCGAGACCGCGCGCATTGCCCGCGAGCGCGACCTGCCGGTGATCGCGCTGAAGAGCGGGCGCACGGCGGCAGGACAGGAAGCGGCACGCTCGCATACCGGCGCGCTCGCCAACGAGGATCGCCTGGTGGACGCCTTCCTGGCGAAGCACGGCATCTGGCGCGCCCGCGACACCGCGGAACTGGTCGGCAACGTCGAGATTTATCTGAAAGGCTGGAAGCCGAGGGGGCGCAGGCTGGTAGCGATCAGCAACTCGGGCGCGGTGTGCGTGATGGCGGCGGACGCCGCCACCGCGGTCGGCATGCCGATGGCGAAGATCGCCGACCAGACCCGAGTGGAACTAACCAACATCCTGCCGGGCTTTGCAACCACCAGCAATCCGATCGACATCACCGCGGCGCTGCTGACCAACAGCAGGCTGTTCTCGGACATTCTTCCGGTACTGGCGAAGGACCCGGCCGCCGACGCCTTTCTGATCGGCATCCCGGTGGCGGGACAGGGCTACGACGTAAATACCTTCGCCCGCGATTCGGCGGAATTTGCCCGTGCCACAGGCAAGCCGCTGGTGATGGCGGTGCCGCAGGCGAGCATCGCGGCAAAATTCAGGGAGCAAGGCCTGCCGGTTTTCACCACCGAAGCCGAAGCGGTCGCGGCGCTCAACCAGTTCCTGTCGCATCGACAGCTGATGCAGAGCGCGCGCGAACGCGGTGCCGCGGTCGCACGTTTGCCTCACGCGGCTACGGGGGGAAGCCTGCTCAACGAGGCGGACAGCTTGGCACTGGTGGCGCTTGCCGGTGTTCCGGTGGTCAGGCATCGCCTATGCAAATCGGCGGACGAGGCGGCGGCGGCATTGGGTGAGCTGGGCGCTCCGGTGGCGGTGAAAGGCTGTTCGTCCGACGTGGTACACAAATCCGAGCTGGGACTGGTGCGACTTGGTCTCGATGACGAACACACAGTGCGCGCGGCCTACCGGGAAATGGAACGCACGCTGCGCGGGCAGTGCGCGCGTTTCGACGGTGCAATCGTGGCAAAGATGGCGAGTGGCCGACGCGAGATGATGATCGGTGCGCGCATGGATCCAGTGTTCGGACCAGTGGTGCTGGTCGGCGACGGCGGCAAGTACGTCGAAGCGATGCCCGATGTACAGGTGCTGCTGTCGCCATTCGACGACAGCGAAGTGAAGGCGGCACTTTCCAGGCTACGAATCGCTCCGCTGCTGGCGGGCGTGCGTGCCGAGCCCGCGCTGGATGCGGACGCGTTCTGCGCGGCCGTTCTGGCAGTTTGCCGGCTGATGATGAACTCCGAATCGAGGGTATCGAACCTCGATCTCAATCCGGTGCTGGTCGGCGCGAAGGGGGAGGGGTGTGTCGCGTTAGATGCAGTCGTGTATAGGACGGTGACGAGTGACGGGTGACGAGTGACAAGCGGCAGGTGGCAAGCTCTATCTGATGGGTAACTTCGTAAACGCGGGCCCAAGCGCGTTTTTTGCCCCCTGAATCACAGATTTTCGGAGATGCTTCTCTCCCGTCACTCGTCACTTGTCACCAGTCACCGCATTTACCAGCTTCCGCTTGCTCCGCCGCCACCCGAGCGTCCGCCTCCGCCGGAGAATCCGCCGCCGCTGGAGAAACCACCCGCGCTGCCACTGCCGGGGCGGATGACCATGCCGCCAATTTCGGCGTAACCCTTGTTCTTTAGGTCCTCCTGCGCCTTGCGATACCAGGACTGGCGGGAAACGAAGACCTTGGTGAGCGGATAGAGCACGGCGTAGGTGCCGAGTATCTTGAGCGCGGCGCCGCTGCCGAAAATGAACATCGGGAACATCGACCAGAAGGGGATCAGGAAGAAATACAGGAACCAACCCATCCCGCCGGGCGTGACCAGGCCGATGAAAGTAAACAGCCCGATGATGCCGAACACGAAGGCGCCGATCAGGATGCGCTCCACCAGCGGCATGTCGGGCGCGCGCACGTGGAAACCGGACGATTCCCCTTCGGGCGCCAACCAGTCGGCGTCGGCTCCGGCCGAGCGCCTTCCTTCGAGAATCTGGATCACCGCGGTGACCCCGGCCTCGATGCCGACATCGTAGTTGCGCTCGCGAAAGCGCGGGGTCATCAGGTCGCGGATGATGCGGCTGGCGGTGGCGTCGGTGAGCGTGCCCTCGAGTCCGTAGCCGACCTCTATGCGGATCCGCCGGTCCTGCGGCACCACCAGGATCAACACACCGTTGTCCTTATCACGGCTGCCGAGCTTCCACTCCTCGAACACCCGCACCGCAAAGTCCTCGACGCTTTCCCCGCCCAGGGTCGGGGCGGTGAGCACGACGATTTGGTTGCCGGTGGCACGCTCGTGGGCCTGCAGCATGGCGGCCAGGCGTTCGCGCGCGTGTACTGAAAGGATCCCAGCCTGGTCCACTACGCGGCCGGAGAGATAGGGAATCGCCGTATCCTGCGCAGCCGCCGGAGCGGCGAGCCAGCATAGAGCGAGCAGTGCGGACGCGATCCGGTTCATCGCTCCCCCTTCAACTGCAGCACCGCGTTCGCAAGCTCGTCCGCGGCGCTTTCGTCGACGCGGTAGCCGCGCTCCAGGAGCAGCGCTTCCAGCCCTTCCAACCCGGCGTGAAGCGCTCCCGCGACATTGCCACGACTGAGCAGCAGCGTCATCCGGTCGGTCAGTCGCTGCCAGTCGTCGTGGTCGATCCGCGCCTCGAACCCGTCGTCGGCAAGAATGACGACCTTGCGCTCGAACAGGCTCACCAGCAGCAAAATGCCGATGCGGCCCCGGGTGCGGTCGAGTCCGCGGTCAAAAAACAGCGCCTTGGCGTACTGGGTGACCTCGAGGTCGCGGCGCCGTCGGTCCGTGAACAGTCGCGCAACCGGTTCGATCAGTACGGCGAGAAGCGCCAGAAACGCCCCGCTGCCGAGGATGACAACCGCGTGCCAGAGAGCAGAATCCCCGGCCTCCCAGTCGTAGACGATAAGCGACCGCGCCGCGGAATAGAGCGCCGCCAGGGCGGCGCCGAGTGCAAACGCCTTCCACGGCGCCTCTGCGTAGGAGTCGGATTTCCCGATCACTGCGGCCACCGCCTGGGCGCCGGTTCGGGTTTCGAGCCCGGCGACTCGGGCGGAAAGCAGGCTCTGTTCCTCTTCGGTAAGGCGCATCGGATTTGTCTTCGGGATGGGTGCTGACAGCCATATTGTGAACGCCCTGGAGGCATTTCTGGAAGCGGATTGCGGTCGATGTGAGCTGGCGAAAGACCGCATTCAGCACGAATCGGGCCATGGAAAAATGCGATTCGTCGGCGCTTCCCCTATGAAAAACGTGCATTCAGCGATTGACAACGCAGCAACCACTCGGCATTCTCTGCTCGCCGTGCCTTTGCTTCTGGCAAGGCAATTGAGATTGAGACATGACCAAACCCTAGACAGGAGGCATCACAATGGCCACAAAGAAGAAGACCACCAAGAAGAAGTCCGCGAAGAAGTCCAGGAAAGCGGCGCCGAAGAAAGCCAGGAAGGCTGCGAAGAGAGCGGCCCCGAAGAAGGCGAGAAAGGCTGCGAAAAAGAAGAGCGGCGCCAAGCGCAAGCCCAACGCGGCTTTCATGAAGCCGATGACGCCCACTGCGTCGCTCGCTGCAGTGATCGGCGGTTCCCCTATGCCGCGCACCGAGGTTACCAAGAAACTGTGGGCCTACATCAAGAGGAACGGCCTGCAGGACAGCAAGAACCGGCGCAACATCAATGCCGACGACAAGCTGCAGGATGTTTTCGGGGGCAAGAGGCAGGTTTCGATGTTCGAGATGACCAAACTGGTCTCACGGCACCTCAAGTAAGTTTCTCCTGCTGAAATCGGCCGCCCGGGCCGGTTGATGCCGGTCCGGGCAGTCGGGCAACCTGCTGTCGCAGCAGCCTGCTGTTTTCACCTGCCTTGCCTCGGTCCCTCGAGGCGCGGGGTGTCTGTGCTTCCTCGCGCGATACGCTTGAATTCATGAGCTGCAAGCGCGCTTGTGCCCGTGGCACCGCACCGAGCGCGCAGCGACGGCAACGCGCCGCATCGGTGCACAGCGAAATATGACCGGAGGCGCCATGTTCGCGTGGATCAGGGAACTCACCGGGCAGGAGCGGAAAACGCTGATCGCCACCTACGGCGGCTGGTCGGTGGACGCATTCGATTTCATGATCTACACTTTCGTCATCCCCACGCTGATCGCGGCCTGGGGAATGACCAAGGGCGAAGCGGGAATGATCGCCACCTCGGCGCTGCTGATGTCCGCGCTCGGCGGCTGGATAGCCGGCGCGCTGTCCGATCGGTTCGGGCGGGTGCGCATGCTGCAGATCACCATCGCCTGGTTCGCCTTTTTCACCTTCCTGTGCGGCTTCACCGGTTCCTTCACCGAGTTGCTGATCGTGCGCAGCCTGCAGGGCCTGGGCTTCGGCGGCGAGTGGGCGGTCGGCTCCGTGATGATCGGCGAGATCATCCGCGCCGAGCATCGTGGCAAGGCCGTGGGCACCGTGCAAAGCGGCTGGGCCCTCGGCTGGGGCGCCGCGGCGGTACTGTTCACGGTGTTCTTTACGCTGCTGCCGGAGTACCTGGCCTGGCGGGCGCTATTCTGGATCGGGCTGGCGCCGGCATTGCTGATCCTCTACATCCGCCGCCACGTCAAGGATCCGGAAGTGTTCCGCGCCACGCGCGAGAAAGCCGCACGGCAGGGAGCGAGTTTTCTCGAGATTTTTTCGCCGCGGTTGCTGCGCACCACGCTGCTCACCAGCCTGATGGCCGCCGGCATGCAGGGCGGCTACTACGCGGTGACCACGTGGCTGCCGACCTACCTGAAGACCGTACGCGGCTTGTCGGTGATCAATACCGGCGCCTATCTGGTGGTGATCATCGCCGGCGCGCTGGCCGGTTACCTGGTGGCGGCGTGGCTGTCTGACCGCACCGGCAGGCGCAACACTTTTTTCCTGTTCGCGCTGTGCTCGGCGCTCATCGCGGTGATCTACACGCTCATCCCGATCAGCGACGCGACCATGCTGGTGCTCGGGTTTCCACTCGGGTTCTTCGTGTCGGGGATTTTCAGCGGTGTTGGCGCTTTTTTCACCGAGCTCTTTCCCAGCCGGGTGCGCGGCTCGGGCCAGGGTTTCGCCTACAACTTCGGCCGCGGCATCGGCGCGCTTTTCCCCGCGCTGGTCGGGTTCATGAGCGCGACCATGCCGCTGGGCGCGGCCATCGGCATGTTTGCCGGCATTGCCTATGTGGTGGTGATCATCGCGGTGGCGCTGCTGCCGGAAACGCGCGGCAAGCAACTCGTCGTCTACGACTAACTCGAGCAAAAGATCTTTCACCGCAAAGACGCAAAGGCGCAGAGGAAACGCAGAGAAAACCAACCGGAGCATGTCAAAATGCGGGAGGATTCCGATTTGCCGCCACCCCATCGATAAATCGGGGTGTCGCGAGTATCCGTTCGTATTTTTGTCTTTCCATCCAATTTTGCTTTGCTTTCCTTTGCGTTTCCTCGGCGCCTTTGCGCCTCTGCGGTTAATGGATTCTGTTTGACTTCACAGCGAGGCGAGGAAAGCGAGCAGGGCATCGCGATCGGCCTTCGGCATGGCGCGGTAGGCATCGCGCGAGACCGCTGCCTCGCCGCCGTGCCAGAGGATCGCCTCCGCGGTATTGCGCGCGCGGCCATCGTGCAGCAGTGCGCCATGGCCGTTCACTTTCTCCGACAGCCCCAATCCCCATAGCGGCGGCGTGCGCCACTCGCTGCCGCCTGCGCGGTAGTCCGGACGGCGGTCCGCCAGGTCCTCGCCCATGTCGTGCAGCAGCAGGTCGGTGTAGGGA
>JAXIOX010000138.1:0-5503 GCA_045403275.1 Burkholderiales bacterium
GGTCACCGAGCGCCTGGAAAGGAAGCTGCAGGAGACGCCGTTTCTGGACAACGTGCGCTCGTACACCAAGGCCGGCGAGACCATCATCTTCGTTACCCTCAAGGATGCGACCGTGCCGAAGGAGGTCCCGCGCGCCTGGTACCTGGTGCGCAAGAAAATCGGCGACATGCGCCATATGCTTCCGAACGGGGTGATCGGGCCTTTCTTCAATGACGAATTCGGCGACGTATTCGGCAATATCTACGCATTCACCGGCGACGGCTACTCCTACGCGGAAATGAAGGACTACATCGAGGAGGTACGCAAGGAAATTCTGCGGGTTCCGAACGTCGCCAAGGCCGAGATCATCGGCGACCAGCAAGAAAAGATCTATGTTGAAGTCTCCCACCGGAAACTGGCGACGCTCGGCATCGATCCATTGTCGATATTCGAGGTGCTGCAGGCCCAAAACGCCATGACGCCGGCGGGCTCGATCGACACCCGCTCCGACCGGATGTACCTGCGCATCTCCGGTAGCTTCGACTCCGTGGAAAGCATCCGCGAAATCGGCATCCAGGCCGGCGGCCGGCTGTTCCGCCTCGGCGACATTGCCCACATTTATCGTGGTTACGTCGATCCGCCCTTGCAGAAAGTGCGCTACATGGGACAGGACTCCATCGTGCTGGCGGTGTCCATGGCCAAGGGTGGCGACATCCTGGATCTCGGCAAGGACCTCGACGCCGCCTTCAAAGTCATCAAGCGCGAGCTTCCGGTCGGAATCGAAGTCCACCAGTATTCGAACCAGCCGCAGGTGGTGAGGCGCTCGGTGGACGAGTTCATGAAGACCCTGTTAGAGGCTGTTGTGATCGTTCTCGCGGTCAGTTTCTTCAGCCTGGGATTTCGCACCGGAATGGTAGTGGCGCTGTCCATCCCGCTGGTGCTGGCCGTCACCTTTCTGATGATGAAGCTCTACGGCATCGACCTGCAGCGGATTTCTCTGGGTGCGCTGATCATCTCGCTCGGACTGCTGGTGGATGACGCCATCATTTCGGTGGAGATGATGGCAACCAAGATGGAGCAGGGCCTGGATCGGGTGAAAGCGGCGAGCTTTGCTTACACATCGACTGCATTTCCGATGCTGACCGGCACCTTGATCACCGCCGCCGCCTTCATGCCGGTAGGTTTCGCCAAGTCTTCCGCCGGCGAGTACACTTTTTCGATTTTTGCAGTTGTGACCATCGCGCTGCTGGTGTCCTGGGTGGTGGCGGTACTGTTCATTCCCTATCTCGGCTACAAGCTGCTCCCGGACATGGCGCATGGTGCCGCGCAGCCTTCGTTGTTCCAGAAATTCGTTGTCGGGCCTTTGCATCGTGCCCTGCCGCGGCTGGTTCCGGTGCCCGGATCGCCGGCCGCGCATGACGCCGACGTCTATGGCCGCCCGTTCTACCGCCGTTTCCGCGCGTTGGTGAACTGGTGCGTTGCCTGGCGCAAGACCGTCATCCTTGTAACCGTCGCAGTATTCGCGCTATCCATGTTCGGATTCCGCTTCGTGCAGCAGCAGTTTTTCCCGTCTTCCAACCGGCCGGAATTGATCGTGGATCTGTGGCTGCCGCAGGGCGCGTCCTTCCAGGCCACCGAGGTGCAGGTCCGGCGCTTCGAGGACAAGCTCAAAGGCGATGCGAACGTCGAGAACTATGTTGCCTACATCGGCAACGGCAGCCCGCGCTTCTACCTGCCGCTGGATCAGCAACTCGGGCATCCGAATTTCGCCCAGTTCGTAATTGTCACCAGGGACAACAAGGCGCGTGAAATCGTGGCCGAGAAGCTCAACCGCATCCTCGAGACGGAATTCTCGCTGCTGCGCGGCCGTGTCAACAGTCTCGAGAACGGGCCCCCGGTGGGCTATCCGGTGCAGTTCCGCGTGGTCGGCAACGACATCCCTGCGGTGCGCAGGATTGCACTCGACGTGGCGAAAGTGGTGCGCGCGCATCCGCATACGCAGAACGTGCATCTTGACTGGAACGAGCAGGTCAAGACAATCCGGCTGCGGATCGACCAGAACAAGGCGCGCGTGATCGGAGTCAGTTCGCAGGGCCTTTCCACCGTGCTCAATTCAATTCTCACCGGGTTCAGCATCACGCAGTACCGGGAGAAGGACGAACTGATCGAAGTGCTGGCGCGCGCGGAAACCGCGGAACGGCTGGACCCGGGCAAGCTCGGCGAAATCAACGTTCCGACGCAGTCCGGCAAGTGGATCCCGCTGACGCAGATTGCAGAGATCGCCTACGACTTCGAAGAGGGAATCATCTGGCGGCGCAACCGCCAGCCCAACGTCACCGTGCGTGCAGACATCCGCGGCGAGGTGCAGGCTCCCGTGGTTTCGTTGCAGCTCGACCCGAAGCTTGACCGGCTGCGGGCGACGCTGCCCCAGCACTATCGCATTGACATGGGCGGAGCGATCGAGGAAAGCGCCAAGGGGGAGAATTCGATTATCGCGGTCATGCCGATGATGCTGATCGTCGTGCTCACGCTGCTGATGATCCAGTTGCAAAGCTTTTCGAAGACGGTCATGGTGCTGCTGACTTCCCCACTTGGCCTGATCGGCGTGGCCTTCATCCTGCTGACGTGGAACGTGCCCTTTGGCTTCGTCGCCAACCTGGGAGCAATCGCGCTGTTCGGCATGATCATGCGCAACTCGGTGATCCTGGTTGACCAGATCGAGCAGGACATCAAGGCCGGCCATCCGCAATGGGAGGCGATCGTCGAAGCCACGGTGCGGCGCTTCAGGCCGATCGTGCTGACCGCGCTGGCCGCCGCGCTGGCGATGATCCCGCTGTCGCGGTCGAATTTCTGGGGACCGATGGCGGTCGCGATCATTGGTGGCCTGATTTCCGCCACTATTCTCACGTTGCTGTTCGTGCCCGCGCTGTACGCTGCCTGGTTCCGCGTCAAGAAACCTGCTTGAACTGCAACGGCGCCAACGCGTGAAACGCAAAGGAATCTATTCAATACCCGCTCGCCGGGTGCCCTTGAGGGATACGCAAAGGTACGCAAAGGAAAACAGGAAACGGATCGGAAACGTAACGATCGTTTCGCGATCAGTCGTTGCGGCTCCGGACATGGGATGAAGGGTGCTCCCTGCGCATGACGCTGGGATAACGAAAGGAGGAACGGATGGACGTGTTCTATTACTGGAAGAAATTCGATGAAGACATGAAAGAAGGCCGCATCGGATGGTTGCTTTCCGACCGCAAGAAAATGGGGGAGATGCGCGCCGATTTCCCGGACTACATTTGGGCCTTCCGCACCCCGCAGGGACACAAGGGTGAATTGCAGTTGGTCGCGCGGCTCAGGTGGAGCGACACGCCGGTGGTAACGGTTCCGCGCAACGACGCGCAATCGGAAATCTACTACGACCCGGCGCACAAGGATTCCCGGCGCTTCATCGACGTGGATACGGACGCGCATATACGGGAGGTGAGCTCAATGATGCGCCGCGAATTCCCCGGCGCGTTCACCGCCAAGTTCCAGGGTGACAACGGACTGCAGCCGATGCGCGGCGATTTTCTGAGGAAGTTTCGCGGCATTGCCGAGGCTTATCCGTACCGGCCGTTCCTCGAGGAGGTGACGACGTGAGAAGTGCCGTGTCAGGATGAAGATAAAGACCTGATCGGGTGTCCCGACACTTGGCCGGCACTTTTGCCGCGCCTCCATGTATGCCCCGGTGGCGGCGCGCATCTTACAATGTCGTGGAATATTGCTTTTTTTAACAATGCCGCTATGAAGCGATTTTGGTCCGTTGCGCTACGGCAGTTCGCATTTGTCGTCGCGCTGTTGGCGGGGTTGGTGCAGGGACCCGCGTCGGCGCAGGAATGCGGCATCGCCTCTGCACATGCGCTCGCCACCCGGGCTGGCTGCGACATCCTGAAATCCGGCGGCAATGCATTCGACGCGGCGGTGGCTGTGGCCGCTGCGCTTGCGGTGGTCGAGCCGTTTTCGTCGGGGATCGGCGGCGGCGGATTCTTTCTGCTGCATCGTGGCGCCGACGCTTTCGAGGTGTTTGTCGATGCACGCGAAGCCGCGCCGGCCAAGGCCACCCGCGAGTTCTTCCTCGACGAAAACGGCCGGCCGAGACAAAATGCTTCGCTCGAAAGCCCGACCGCCGCGGGCATCCCCGGCATGCCGGCGGCGCTCGACTGGGTCGCCGGCCACTACGGCAGGCTGCCGCTGGCGCGCGCGTTGCAGCCGGCGATCCGGCTCGCCGAGCAGGGTTTTCCTGCCGACGCGCGCTATGTCTGGGCCACGGGTTATCGCGAGGCGCTGCTCAAAGCGGACGTCAACGCAGCGCGCATTTTTCTCGACGACGGCAAAGCAGTCGGAGCCGGCTTCGCGGTGAAGCAGCCGCAACTGGCGCGCACACTGCGCATGCTTGCCGGGCATGGCCGCCAGGGTTTCTATCGCGGCGACTTCGCCCGCCGGCTGGTGGAGGCAGTGCGCGCCGGCGGCGGGTTATGGGAACTTTCCGACCTGGAGCGCTATCGCGTGGTGGAGCGGCCGCCGGTCAAGTTCCGCTACCGCGGCGCGACCATCACGTCCGCGCCGCTGCCGTCTTCGGGAGGGCTGGTGTTGGCGCAGAGCCTGTTCATCCTCGAGCCGATGGCGCTGGCGACGTTTTCCGACACCGAGCGCGTGCACTACACGGTGGAGGCGTTGCGGCGTGGTTACCACGACGGCGCCCGCTACATGGGAGACCCCGACTTCGTCGCCGTGCCGGTGGAGAAGCTTGCTTCGCGCGAATACGCAAGACAGCGCGCAGCATCCATCGATCCAGATCGCGCGACGCCGAGCGGTGCGCTCGCCGAAATCGCGGATGCGGCCACAGAGGGAAAGGACACCACGCATTTTTCGGTAATCGACGCCGAGGGCAATCGCGTTGCCGCAACGCTTTCGGTGAATGCGCCTTTCGGATCGGGTTTCGTCGCCGGCGACACCGGCGTGCTGCTGAACAACCACATGAACGATTTTTCTCTGGCGCCGTCCGTGCCGAATATTTACAGGCTGGTCGGCAACGAGGCCAACGCCGTCGAGGCGGGAAAGCGACCCCTGTCGTCGATGTCGCCCACGTTCGTCGAGGACGAGCGCGGCGTGCTGGTGCTCGGTACGCCGGGAGGCTCGCGCATCATCTCGATGGTGCTGCAGGGAATCCTCGCCTACGTGGACCAGCCGGTCTTCGACCTGCAGCGCATGGTCGGCGCGCCGCGCTATCACCATCAATATCTGCCCGACCGCGTCGAGATCGAGCCGGGCGCATTTTCGCAGCAGTGGATCGGGGCGCTCAGGACCAAGGGGCATACGGTGGAAGAGGGGCGGCGCAAGTGGGGTAACATGCAGGCGGTGTATTTCGACAAGAAAACCGGGCGCATTACCAGCGCCAATGATCCGCGCGGCCAGGCTGGGGTACTGTTTTGAACGCGGGCAGGCAATACATGGTGGAGGACGCATGCAAACCAGACGTGATTTCCTG
>JAXIOX010000099.1:0-3480 GCA_045403275.1 Burkholderiales bacterium
CCCGCATAACACCACGACCACGTCTTCCCCGGGTTTTACCGGGATCTTGCCCTCCAGCAGCGCCGCCACCGAGCAGGAGGTCGCCGGTTCGGTGAACAGCTTTTCTTCCTGAAGGATGGTAATAAGCGCCCGGATGGCCGCGTTGTCCGATACGGTGACCAGATCGGTAACGTATTTCGTGACGATTTCGAACTGGGTCTTCTCGGTCTTGCGCGCGCCCAGGGTCTCGGCGATCGAGGTGATCGCCGGCAGTTCGACGATCTTTCCCGCCTTCCGGCTCTGGTACATCGAGTCCGCCCCCTCGGTTTCGACGCCAAACACGCGAGTGCCCGGCGAGTAGTGGTGAACAGCGGAGAGGATTCCGGAAATCAGCCCGCCACCGCCGATTGAGGCGACGATCAGGTCCGGCTCGGGCAGCTGCGCCAGAAGTTCGGTCACGATCGTTCCCTGGCCGGCCATGACCATCGGATTGTCGAAAGGATGGATGTAGGCACGCCCCGACTCGCCTGCAACTTTCGTTGCCAGCGCGTTGGCGTCGTCCCAGGTGCTGCCGTGAACGACCAGCTCGGGGCCGAAGCGGCGGATCGCGGCGAGCCTGGTCTCGGTAGCCGATTCCGGCAGATACACGGTCGCCGGGATGCCGAGTATGGAGGCGGCGTAGGCGATCGCCAGCCCGTGATTGCCGCCCGAGGCGGTGACTACGCCGCGCTTCCTCTGTTTGTCGCTGAGCTGGGTAAGCGCATTGAATGCACCGCGAACCTTGAACGAGTGGGTGGGCTGCAATATCTCCAGCTTGAAGAAAACGTTGGCCCCGAGTTCGCGGCTGAAATGTTGCGCGCGAATCAAAGGAGTGGGTGCGAGATGGGCGTGGACGCGCTGCCCCGCGGTTTCGATCTCCCGTCTTGCGATCAGCATCTGTCCTCCATAAAAGAACGGGCGGCCGCAAGGCCGCCCGTTCAGATCCGGTTTTTCAGTCCGGGTCACCGGCAGTCCGGTGACTTCATTGTAGATGGCTTAGGACTTAAGCGGCTTCCTTGAGCTAGCTTGCGCTGACCGCGAAGGCAGTGACGGCGCCGATATCGGCCGCCGGAGCGCGGCAGGAGGCGGGCAAAAAGACCGAGATGTCCTGGGCATTCGACGGATCCGGACCGCAGTCCCACACACTGATCGAATCGCCCGCAGCCACGGCCGCCGCCCTGGTAACGTCCTTCCAGGGACGCATTATGATCGCCTGGCCGTTGATGGTTCCGTTGATCCCCTGCAAAACCACGCGGACCGCGCCTTCGGCGCTGCTCGCCAAGGTGGTTACGTAGACCGACTGCGCAGGGTCACCGGCGCGGGTTTCGCATCCCCATTGGCCAGCGCCGGGCAGGACGTCCGCCGACTGGGCGACTTCGGTGATGTTGGTCGAGCAGGCGTCCACCGCCAGCAAGGCCTCGGAAACCTTGGCGCGTGCAGCATAGTTCTGATACGCGGGAAGCGCGATGGCCGCCAGCACGCCGATGATCGCGACCACGATCATCAGTTCGATCAGCGTGAAACCGTTATTCGATAACTTCATGATTCGACTCCGATCGCAGATGTTCGGAGTGGCACCTGCGTCGCCGTGCACCACTCGAACTCTTTAAGGCAAGCGACATGCCAGATCCGTGGCCAGGAATCTATCCAACGCCAAGAATCTCATAAAACATCAAAGATACATGGAGTTACCGGAATAACTTATCTTGCCCGACGAGTTTACCCGATTTTCCAGGCGTCGTTGCCGGGTGCAATCGCGACGGACACGGCATGGCAGAGCTGACGCAAAGCGCCATCTGCGCCTTGACGCGGCGACGCCCTGCCGGTGGCAAATGCGGGTTTGACTGGGTGCGCAGAACGGAAACTGCCCGCCCTGCCGGCGCCTTGCGACTAGGCGGCCACGACAGCAGGCAGTCCGGCCAGCGCCATCGCCAGGTCGCCCTCCTCGTAACTCCTGTCGGTGAGCTTGCCGGCGAAGTAGTCGCTGTAGGCCTGCATGTCGAAGTGGCCGTGACCGCAGAGATTGAAAAGGATGGTGCGCGCTTTGCCTTCGGCCTTGCACTTCAGGGCTTCATCGATCGCGCCCTTGACCGCGTGGTTGGCTTCCGGCGCAGGGACGATGCCTTCAGCGCGCGCGAACTTCACGCCAGCCTCGAATACCTCGACCTGCTTGTAAGCGCGGGCCTCGATCAGTCCCAGTTCCTTGATATGTGAAACCAGCGGCGCCATGCCGTGATAGCGCAGCCCGCCGGCATGCACCGCGGGCGGAATGAAGGTCGATCCCAGCGTATGCATCCTCACCAGTGGCGTCAGGTGGCCGGTGTCGCCGAAATCGTAGGCGTACTTGCCCTTGGTCAGCGAAGGGCATGCGGCCGGCTCGATGGCGACGATGCGGCGCTTCTTTCCGCCGCGCAGTTGCGCACCCAGAAAGGGAAAGACGATACCGGCGAAATTCGAGCCGCCGCCGGTGCAGCCGATGATGATGTCGGGATCGTCGCCGGCCATTTCCATCTGCTTCATCGCTTCCTGGCCGACCACGGTCTGGTGCAGCAGAACGTGATTCAGCACCGAGCCCAGCGCGTACTTGGTGTCATCGTGGGTGGCGGCGACTTCGACGGCTTCCGAGATGGCGATGCCAAGGCTGCCGGCGTTGTCCGGCGTTTTCGCCAGGATCGCGCGGCCGACGTTGGTTTCCATTGAAGGACTGGCGATGCAGCGCGCGCCGTAAGTCTCCATCAATGCGCGGCGGTAAGGCTTCTGCTGGTACGAGACCTTGACCATGAAAACCTGGATGTCGATCCCGAACAGCGCGCCGGCAAAGGCCAGCGCAGAGCCCCACTGGCCCGCTCCGGTTTCGGTGGCGATTTTCCTGATCCCCGCCTCGCGGTTGTAGAACGCCTGCGCCACCGCGGTGTTCGGCTTGTGCGATCCGGCCGGACTCACGCCTTCATATTTGTAGTAGATCTTCGCCGGGGTATCGAGAACCTTCTCCAGATGGCGGGCGCGGTATAGCGGACTCGGTCGCCACTGCTTATAAATTTCCCGCACCGGGCCGGGAATCTCTATGTCGCGATCGGCGGAGACCTCCTGCATGATCAGCGCCATCGGAAAAAGCGGCGCCAGGTCATCCGGGCCGAGCGGTTTGAGCGTGCCCGGGTGTAGCGGCGGCGGGGGCGGCGAAGGCAGGTCCGCCATGATGTTGTACCAGGACTTCGGAATCTGCGCTTCGGCGAGCAGGTATTTGATCGTGTCCACCTTGATTCCTCCCCTTATATGGTTTCCTGAGTTCACGGAGCCAGATTAGCAGAACGCGACGCGAGGACCAAAACGCCGCGACGGAGCCGGTCAAATCACTTGGAGAAAGATCGAGGCGCCGACCAGAAAATCAGAGTCGGGCAATTGTGCAATGTCCCCCGCCCTGAATACTTTGCCAAGCTTCCTTTCAGCCCCTTGAACCGGTCC
>JAXIOX010000262.1:0-6760 GCA_045403275.1 Burkholderiales bacterium
TGTCATCGGTCGCCTGGCCGTTGGCAAGCGCCGGTGCAGGGTTGGGTTACGATAGCCTGACGAACTTGTCGAGGATGACCAAATGAAACAAGCACCCATCGCCCCGGGGACGTTGGACAAGCTGCGGCGCGTCTCCACCGCGACGCTGACCACGCAACTGTTCAAGCTGGGATTCCGCAATACCTTTCTGCACGGCGTCCGGCCGCTGAATCCGCACCTGCGCATGGTCGGGGAAGCGGCGACGGTGCGCTTTGTTCCGGCACGCGAGGATCTCGCCAGCTTCGATGCGATTGCCACCAGCGAGTATCCGCAGCGCAAGGCAATCGACGAGATCCGGCCGGGGCAGGTGCTGGTGTTCGACTGCCGGGGCGTGGACTCGGTTGCGGCGGCCGGCGAAATCCTGATGTCGCGGCTGAAAGTGCGCGGCGCGGCGGGCGCGGTGACCGACGGCGCAATGCGCGACTACGCCTCGATCCAGACGCTGGAATTCCCCGTTTACGCAAAGGGCATGGCCGCGCCGGCACACGTGCACCGCCATCTGGCGGTGGACATGAACGTTCCGGTAGGCTGCGCCGAAGTCCTGGTCATGCCCGGCGATGTCCTGGTGGGAGACGAGGAGGGAGTGGTGTGCATTCCGCGCCACGTGGCGGACCAGGTGGCGCAAAGCGGAATGGAGCTGGAGCAACTCGAGGCCTTCGTGCTGGAGAAAATGAAAGCCGGAGCACCGTTACGCGGCACCTATCCACCTGATGATGCGACCAGGGCCGAATACGAAGCGTGGAAGAAAAAGCAGCGATGAAGGGTTGATGTGGATACCGTGCTGTTCGACCTGGGCGCGGTGCTGATCGACTGGAACCCGCGTTATCTGTACCGGCCGCTGTTTGGCGGCGACGAAGCGGCGATGGAGCGCTTCCTCGCCGAAATAGTGCCGCCGGAATGGAATCATCAGATCGACGCCGGCAAGCCGTTTTCCGAGGCGGTGGCCGAGCGCATCCGCGATTACCCGCGGCACGCGGAGTTGATTGCTTTGTGGAAAGACGACTGGACCAAGATGCTGCGCGAACCGATCGCCGAAAGTGTAGCCATCCTCGGCGAGCTGCGGCAGCGAGGGCATCGGCTGTATGCGCTGACCAACTGGTCCGCGGAAACGTTTCCGGTCGCGCGCGCAAAGTTTGGGTTTCTGGATTGGTTCGAGGACATCGTGGTGTCCGGCGAAGTGAAGCTGGCGAAGCCGGACCCGCGCATCTTCGCGCTGACCATCGAGCGTTGCCGGCTCTATCCGGCCCGCACCCTATTCATCGACGACAGCCTGCGCAACGTCGCGGCGGGGAGGAACGCGGGCCTGCACGCGCTGCAATTCACCGGCCCGAAGCCATTGCGTACCGAGCTGGTGCGATTGGGACTGATTTGAATTGCAGGCGCGGCCGTATCGGATTGTCGGCGCACAATCCATTCGCTCCGTCGCGGTGGGTATTGGTAAAATGCCGGACGAACAAATCTGGCAGATACCGGCGTTCCCAGCGCCACCACCGAAACAAGAACCTGCAAAGGAGTCCCGAATGCGCAAACTTTTTATCGCAGTGGCCGCCAGTGCGCTCGCCCTGGGCGCGTGCAAAACCATCGATCCGTTCACCGGGGAAGAGAAGGTCAGCTCAACGGCCAAGGGGGCCGGCATCGGCGCCGCGGCCGGTGCAGTGGTCGGCGCGATCAGTGGCAAGGACGCACAGGAACGCAAGAAGCGCGCGTTGATCGGCGCCGGCGTGGGAGCGCTTGCCGGCGGCGCGGTGGGCGCGTACATGGACAAGCAGGAGGCCGACCTGCGCAAGCAAATGGAAGGAACCGGTGTGTCGGTTACCCGCCAGGGGGACAACCTCATTCTCAACATGCCGAGCAACATCACTTTCAAGACCGGAAGCGCAGACCTCAACGCGTCGTTCTTCAAGGTACTGGACGGCGTCGCGCTGGTCCTGAAAAAGTACGACAAGACCGTGGTCGAAGTCGCCGGCCACACCGACAGCGTCGGCGAGACAGATTACAACCAGGCCCTGTCCGAGCGGCGCGCCAACGCGGTTGCCCAGTATTTGATCAGCAAGGGAATCAAGCAGGAGCGCGTCATCACCATCGGCGGCGGGGAAAACCATCCGGTGGCGAGCAACGATACCGAAGCCGGGCGCACGCAGAACCGGCGCGTGGAATTGACGCTGCTGCCTCTGAAGCAATGACGGGAGAACCGAATCCATGAGTGTCACCACCGCAAGACGCGTGGCGGAGCAGTGCGTTTCCCGCGACCACGGGCTGGTGGCCGGAATCTGGACCCGCGACGGCGGGCGGCAAATGCGGGTGGCAAAGAAAATGCGTTGCGGCCAGGTTTACATCAACGGCTACGGCGCCGGTGGCGGCATCGAACCGCCCTTCGGCGGCGTCAAGAAAAGCGGCCACGGTCGGGAAAAGGGAATCGAGGCGCTGCGCGAGTTTTCCCAGGCCAAGACCATCGTTTTCAAGCACGGCTAACAGCGGCCTCCTGAAAAAAGCGCTCACCACGGAGGACGCGGAGGAAACGGAGGAAAACCGGAAACGAGGAAAAACATGTGGAAGTCGAAAGCAGGCCCGCTGCCGTAATAACCCCCGATGGCAGGGTTCGACTCTGGAAGGTTCTTGCCAATCCTGCCTTTCCTGTGTGTCCTCCGCGTCCTCCGTGGCAAGTGTTTGTCTATTGCAACGACTCGTTGCCCAGATACCCACACGAAAGTCTGATGAATTTGTTTTTCTGAAGGAGCGCGAGTTGCATCTGATTCGACCTTTCACCGGCCTGCGGCCGGCGCCGGGACGCGCCGCGGATGTCGCGGCGCCGCCTTACGACGTGCTTTCGACCGAGGAGGCGCGCGCCCGCGCTTCCGGCAAACCGTGGAGTTTCCTGCATATCTCCAAGGCGGAAATCGACCTTCCGGTCGGCACCAACCCGTACGCGCCAGAGGTGTACGCGAAGGCGGCCGAGAACCTGCGGCGGATGCTGGCGGAAAAAGTGCTGATACGCGACACCGATGCCGGCTACTACATCTATCGGCTGGTCATGGGCGAGTTGGTGCAGACCGGCATCGTCGCTGCCGCGTCGGTCGCCGACTACGACGCCAACCGCATCCGCAGGCACGAGTTCACCCAGCCCGACAAGGAAGACGACCGGGTGCGCCAGATCGAAGCACTCGATGCGCAGACCGGGCCGGTGCTGATGGCGTATCCTCACGCCCCTGATATCGACGCGTTGCTCGCGCAGGCGGCCGCTGATGCGCCGGTTGCGGAAGTGATCGCGGATACCCGCGTACGCCATACGCTGTGGCGCATCGACGACCGCGCCATGCTCGACCGCATTACCAGCGCATTCGATGACTTGCCCGCGCTCTACATCGCCGATGGCCATCACCGTTCCGCGGCGGCTTCGCGGGTGGCCACCGCGCGCCGCGCCGCCAATCCGAAGCACAATGGCACGGAAAGCTACAATCACTTCCTGGCGGTGGCGCTCCCGCATCACCAGTTGCGCATCTTGGCGTACAACCGCGTGGTTACCGATCTGAACGGCCTGAGCCGGCAGGAGTTCGTATCGAGGCTGGGCAGGAGCTTCGCGATCCACGCCGCCACCGTCGCGGTGATGCCCGCCAAGCCAGGCGAGTTCGGGCTCTACCTGTTCGGTCAGTGGTACCGGCTGAATATCCATCCCGCGCTGGTTTCCACGCAGGATCCGGTGGAACGGCTCGATGTCAGACTGCTTGCCGATCATGTGCTGGGTCCAATCCTCGGCATCACCGATCCGCGTCTGGACAAGCGCATTGGCTTCGTTGGCGGCATTCGCGGCCTTGCCGAGCTGGAGAAGCGCGTGGACAGCGGCGCAATGGCCGCAGCGTTCTCCCTTTTCCCGACCCGGATGGAAGACCTGATGGCGGTGGCCGATGCGGGCGAGGTGATGCCGCCCAAATCCACCTGGTTCGAACCGAAACTGGTGGATGGACTGGTGTCGCACGTGCTGGACTAGGCGCGAGGCGAGAAGCACGAGGCACTAGGCGCGAGGCTCTAGGCACGAGAGCCAAGCTTTCCCATTCACGCATACACACATTCGCGCCTTCACGTGTCCTCCGGCCTCGTACCTAGCGCCTAGTGCCTAGTGCCTCGTGCCAAGTTCCCCGCCGCGTAACAAGGCGTTACAATGCGTGTTAATTGGGCAGCACAAGACCCGCTTCTGGAATGGGTCCCGTCCCGTCGGATCTCGGCCGGGGGAAAAAAACCAAGCAGCCAAGCGCCCAACCGGAGGTGTACCTTTTGAAGCCCACGGATATTGCTGTACCCGACTATTTCCACAAGGTCGTGGATTGTCAATGGGCGTGTCCCGCCCACACCCCCGTCCCCGAATACATCCGGATGATCGCCGCGGGGCGTCACAGCGACGCCTACATGGTCAACTGGGAATCCAACGTCTTCCCCGGCATCCTCGGACGCACCTGCGATCGTCCGTGCGAACCGGCCTGCAGGCGCGGGCGCGTGGAGCAAAGTAACGGCGAGAAACCCGAACCGGTCGCCATCTGCCGTCTGAAGCGCGTCGCAGCCGACAACAAGGACGACATTCGTCCGCGACTGCCGAAGGCGCCGGAGAAGAAAAACGGCAGACGCATCGCCTGCATCGGCGCCGGTCCGGCCTCGCTTACCGTGGCGCGCGACCTGGTGCCGCTCGGGTATCACGTGGTCGTGTACGACGCGGACGCCCGGGCCGGAGGCATGATCCGCACCCAGATCCCGCGCTTCCGGCTCCCAGAGTCGGTGATCGACGAGGAAGTGGGCTATGTCCTCGACATGGGCGTGGAAGTCCGGCTTGGCCGCGGGGTGGACAGCATGAAATCCCTGCTTGCCGAAGGTTACGACGCGATATTCGTCGGCACCGGCGCGCCGCGCGGGCGCGATCTGGACGTTCCCGGACGCAGGGACGTGGCGAAGAACATACACATCGGCATCGACTGGCTGGCGAGTGTTTCCTTCGGCCACACCGACAGGATCGGCAAACGCGTGATCGTGCTCGGCGGCGGTAATACCGCGATGGATTGCTGCCGCACCTCGCGGCGCCTGGGCGGCGAAGAGGTCAAGGTTATCGTGCGCAGTGGATTCGGGGAGATGAAGGCCTCGCCCTGGGAAAAGGAAGACGCGATGCACGAGGGCATACCGATCCTCAACTATCTCGTGCCGAATACCTTTGAGCACAGGAACGGCAGGCTCACCGGCATGACATTCGAGAAGGTGAAATCGGTCTACGACGACATCGGCAGGCGCCAACTCGTGCCCACCGGCGAACCGGACCAGCGCTTCGAGTGCGATGACGTGTTGATCGCGGTCGGCCAGGCCAATGCGTTTCCGTGGATCGAACGCGACGCCGGCATCGGGTTCGACCGCTCGGGAATGCCGGTGGTGGACAAGGTCACCATGCAGTCCACGCATTCCAGGGTTTTCTTCGGCGGCGATGCCGCGTTCGGTCCGAAGAACATCATCTGGGCGGTGGCACACGGCCACGACGCCGCGATCTCGATCGACAAGGCCTGCAACGGCAAGGACATCCGCATTCGCCCGGCGCCGATGTTGAACCTGGTGAGCCAGAAGATGGGCATCCACGAGTGGAGCTACGACAACGACATTTCCAACCAGTTACGCCACCGGGTGCCGCTCAAGGATCAGACCATCGCGCTGAAAAACATCAAGGTCGAAGTCGAGCTGGGCTTCGACCAGAAGACGGCCTACGCCGAGGCGCAGCGCTGCCTCAATTGCGACGTGCAGACTGTGTTCAGTGCGCCGCACTGCATAGAGTGCGACGCCTGCGTGGACATCTGCCCGATGGACTGCATCACCTTTACTGCCAACGGCGACGAGCAGGAATTGCGCGGGCGGTTGAACGCGCCGGCCAGGGACCTGTCTCAGGATTTGTATGCCTCCGATGTGCTCAGGACCGGCCGCATCATGGTCAAGGACGAAGACGTCTGCCTGCACTGCGGCCTGTGCGCCGAGCGCTGCCCGACCGGAGCCTGGGACATGCGCAAATTCCTTCTCAATATGACGCACGCAGGGCCGGGATGTCGCAGCCCAAGATAAACGATTTCGTCGTCAAGTTCGCGAACATCAACGGCTCCGGATCGGCGTCGGCCAACCAGTTGTTCGCCAAATCCATCCTGCGCATGGGCGTGCCGGTGAGCCCGCGCAACATCTTTCCCTCCAACATCCAAGGGCTGCCCACCTGGTACGAAGTGCGGGTGTCCGAAGCGGGCTACCTCGGCGCCCGAGGCGGGGTGGACCTGATGGTGGCGATGAACCCGCAGACCTGGGACAAGGACGTGGCCAGCATCGATCCAGGCGGATACCTGCTGTACGACTCGACCAAGTCGCTGCCGAAATCCAAATTCCGCGAAGACACTCATGTGCTCGGCGTGCCGTTCACCGAGATCTGCAATCGCGAGTACTCCGATCCCCGCCAGCGCCAGCTGTTTCGCAACATCGTCTATGTCGGGGCGCTGTCGGCCTTGCTCGACATCGAAATGAGCGAGCTGGAGAAGCTGATTGGGGAACAGTTCGAAGGCAAGGACAAGCTCATCGCGCCGAACATCAAGGCGCTGCACCTGGGCCGCGAGTACGCGGCCGCGAATTTAGAATGTCCGATTGGCCTGCGCGTGCGCCGCGCGTCCGCGATGGGCGAGCGCATCTTCGTAGATGGCAACACCGCCGCCGCGCTGGGCTGTGT
>JAXIOX010000010.1:0-3771 GCA_045403275.1 Burkholderiales bacterium
CTCATGCGGAAAACCGTCTCGCCGAAGGTGGCGAGCATCGAATCGGTGATGCCGAGCTGCGAGCGGCTCAGGCCGCGGGCCACCAGGCCTCCCCGCGGGCCATCAAGCTTTTTTCATGCGAAGAATGGGATCAGCCTGCGGCGCACGGGTGGCGACCGGGCACACGCGCATGCACTCGAAGCATTGCGCGAACCAGGCGCCGGAGCCGGTCGAGATCTTGTACCAGAGCATCTTGCGGTCCGGGTCGAGCAGGCCCTCGGCGCCCTTCGAGCGCACCGGTGCCTCCACCGCTTCGGCGAGGATCTTCGGCACGGCCTCGTATTCCTGGGTGAGCTCGGCGCAGGCCGCCATGTCGTAGCGCATCAGCTTCTGGCGGCCCTGGCTGTCGATCTCGCCCGACAGGCATTGCGCCGGGCAGAACTTCATGCAGGGCGTGCGCCCGGTCTGGTGGTACATGCTGACGCAGGAGGGCGCGGGGCAGGGATTCTCCGCCAGCGGCGCGTCCACCGGCAGCTCGAGCTCGGTGAACACCGAGGCGTAGTACATGAAGCCGAATGCGGGGTGCAGCAGGATGTCGCCGGCGAGCGAGCGCGCGCCGATGCCGGCGAGCTCGGCGTGCAGCTTCAGGCTCTGCAGCGGCACGCGCGGCCCGCCCTCGGGATCGACGTCCGGCGGCACGTACACGGACGGCGCGCCGAACGTCTGCTCGATGTGGAAGGCGAGCCCGTACGCCACCTGGTAGGCCCGCCCCTCGGTGGAGCCCGAGTAGGCCATGGCCTTGGACGGCAGCTGCCAGGCGCCCTGCGTCTGGCCGCCGACGCCGAGGGAGATCACCGACTTCACCCGGGGAAAGAGATCGCTCGGCCGGTGCCCCGGCGGCGCGATGCGCTCGCAGGCGGCAAGGTCGGCTACGCCGACGGCAAGGGCGCCACGTTTCTTGCAGTACTCGACGATCGCCCGTTTCGCCGTTTCCATCGTGGCCGGATCACTTGATGTCGGGCACCGGGAAGAGGACGCCGCCGAAGATCAGGTAGGCGAGGAGCAGCGTCCAGACGATGTTGACCGCCTGCGCCCCGAGGAACGCCACCGCGGGTCGCCCGCCCTCCATCGTGGCGAGGTCGACGAACTTGGTCTCCAGGCCGATGCAGACGAAGGCGAGCGCGAACCACCACACGCGCAGCTCGCCGAGCACCGACTTGGTGCCGTCGACCAGCGGCTGCGGCAGGAAGAACGAGAACACCGCCGAGGCGATCAGGAAGCCGAGCACGAATTTCGGGAAGCGCTCCCAGATGATGCCGGCGCTCGGCTTGTCGCCGCCCGCCTTGGCGCCCGCCTTGTAGGTCCACCACACCACCAGGATGAACGCGGCGACGCCGATCAGCGCGTTCTGCGAGAACTTGACGATGACCCCGGTCTTCATCGCGGCGTCGCTGATCAGCGCGCCCGCCGCGACCACCGAGGCACTGGTATCGAGCGTGCCGCCGAGCCAGGCGCCGGCGACGATGTCGTTCATCTGGAACGCCTTCACGATCCAGGGCATCACGATCATCATCGGCACGGCGACGATCAGCACCAGCGAGGTGACGTAAGACAGCTTCTTCTTGTCGCCCTGGATCGCGCCGCAGGTGGCGATCGCCGCCGACACGCCGCAGATCGCCACCGACGAGGAGAGCATCGCGGCGAAGTCGTCGTCCACGCGCAGCTTGCGCGCCATCCAGAAGCAGACGTACCAGATCACGAACACCACCAGCACCGCCTGCAGGATGCCCAGCACGCCCGCCTGGATCACCTCCAGGAACAAGAGTCCCGCCCCCAGGATCACCAGGCCGGTCTTGATGAAGTACTCGGTCTGCACCGCGGGCATCAGCCACTTCGGCGTGCCGATGGTGTTGCTGATCAGCAGCCCGAGCAGCAGGGCGAAGATCACGTACTCGACGCCGTAGTCGACGAACAGGCCGTTGCCCGCGATCACGCGGCCGAGCCAGGCGAGGATGAACACCGCCGGGAAGCCGATGACGAACGCCCCCACCTTGCCGCCGATCAGCGCGAATCCGATCGCGCCGACCACCAGCCACGCGATCCCGACGTAGAGCACCTTGAGCAGGTTGGGCGCGGAGAACACCTTGTCCGCCGTCGCCGCCGCGTGCCCGCGGATCTCGGCGCCGAGCGCGCCGGGCACGGTGTTGCGGCCGCCGGCCTTGGACAGGTCACCCGCCGCTTTGTCGATGCTCTTCCGGTCGCCCTTGTCGAGCGCGCTCTTCAGGTCGTTCGCCTTGGCGGCGAGCTCCTTCTTGCCCTTCGCGTCGGCGTCCTTGGCGATGCCGTCGAGCGAAGCGCGCCAGCCGGGCGCCGAGCCGGCGATCTGCGCGTCCGCGGTCCAGCGGAAGGTTGACCGCGTCACGCCGAGATCGAACCACTTCCAGCTGAACGCCGCGAGAATCGCGGCGATGATGAAAAAACCCAGGTAAACCGCGACCCAGTCCTCGGTCCGCCAGCTTTTCGCAGCCATGCGTCGTCCCTCCCGTGTTGCGGCATATTACGCCGCAGCGGCCGGGAGGCCAGACCGGAAGCTTCAATTCATATGCTGCGGTGCGCTAAAGCGGGCGCGGGATCGGCACGAAGAAGGACTCGCGCACCACGTCCTTGCCGGCGATCAGCTCCTCGGCTTCGCGGCGCTCCTCGTCGAACACCACCGCGGCGAGCTTCTGCAGCGTCTGCCTCGCCTCGTCGAGCGTGCGGCCGTGCGAGTTGACGCCGGGCAACTCCTCGATGAAGCCGACATAGCCGTGGTTCGACTTGAGATATACCGCGGTGAACGCCAGCCTGCCTTGATCCATTGGAGCCTCCTGCATGGGACAAGCGATCAGGCTACGCCTCGCAGCTTTCAAATGTGTGACGATTCGAACTTCAAAACGCGTGTGGTCTTTATGACTACGGGATTGCTGCGGCGCTTTATTTCTCGAGCAGCGACTTTTTATCTTTTTTCTTCGCCCATTCGTCCGCGTCCGGCGGCGCCGGCTTTCTTTCGATGATCGGCTGCCACTGCTTGGCGAGCTCGGCGTTGAGCTTGACGAACTCCTTCTGCGCGTCCGGCACGTCGTCCTCGGCGAAGATCGCCTCCACCGGGCACTCCGGCACGCACAGGGTGCAGTCGATGCATTCGTCGGGGTCGATCACCAGCATGTTCGGCCCCTCGCGAAAGCAATCGACCGGGCACACGTCGACGCAGTCGGTGTACTTGCACTTGATGCAGGTTTCGGTAACGACGTAGGTCATAAGGTTTTTCGAATCAACAGTTTAGCATTTTAGTGAGGCCGGCCCCATAATAGAGGCCTTCCTGCAACACCCCCACGAGGACCCATGAGCAGTTCTGACATTCGACACGTGACGGACGATACGTTCGACCCCGAAGTGCTGAAATCCGACACGCCGGTGCTGGTCGACTACTGGGCCGAATGGTGCGGCCCCTGCAAGTCGATCGCCCCGATCCTGGACGAGGTGGCCAAGGAGTACGCCGGCCGCCTGAAGATCGCCAAGATCAACGTCGACCAGAACCAGCTGGTGCCCGCCAAGTTCGCCGTCCGGGGCATCCCGACCCTGATGCTGTTCAAGAACGGCGCCGTCGAGGCGATGCGGGTAGGCGCCCTGTCGAAATCCCAGCTGACAGCCTTCCTTGACAGCAACATCTGAAGCTCTTAGTCTGTAACGCGTAGTGAGCCCCCCGCCCCGGCGGGGGTTCAAGCAGCAAAATCCCGAACAAGGTTGTCCGCG
>JAXIOX010000158.1:0-3878 GCA_045403275.1 Burkholderiales bacterium
ATCTCGTTCGCGCTGCCGATCGCGGCGTGCGCGTGCGCCTGCTGATCGACGATCTGGGTACGGCGGCGGACGACATGAATTTGTTGCTGATCGATCGGAACCCCAATATCGAAGTGCGGTTGTTCAATCCCATCGCCGCGCGCGATGCGCGCCTGCTTGGCACCGTTGCCGACTTCCGGCGCGTGAACCGGCGCATGCACAACAAATCGTTCACGGCCGACAACCAGGTTACGATCGTCGGCGGCCGCAACATCGGCGACGAATACTTCGAAGCGCAGCCAGGTCTGGACTTCGCCGATCTCGATGTCATGGCAGTAGGCCCCGTGGTGCAACAGGTCTCCGACTCCTTCGACCAGTACTGGAACAGCGAATCGGCCTATCCCATCGCGGCTCTGGTATCGGGAAAGGTGACGAGCGAGCAGGTCGAGCACGGCCGTGCCGCGCTAAGGGAGCATAGCGATTCGCAGCGCGGCAGCGCTTATACGGAGGCGCTGCGCAACAGCGCGCTGGCGCGCGATCTCCATGCCGGTGCACTGGGTCTGTACTGGTGCAGGGCCGAAACCCTGTACGACGATCCTGCCAAGGTGACCGAGTCCCCGGAAGACCGACGCACGCATCTTCTGCCCAGGCTGGGGCCGATCACCGAAGCCACGCAGCACGAACTGTTGCTGGTGTCGCCCTATTTTGTGCCCGGCAAAGCGGGAGTGGAATACTTCCGCGGCCTGCGCAGCCGCGGCGTGCAGGTCACGGTGCTTACCAATTCGCTGGCGGCGACCGATGTGTCGGCGGTGCATGCCGGCTACAGCCGTTATCGCAGGCCCCTGCTCGAAGCCGGTGTCGCCATATACGAAGTCAAACCTACTGCCCGCCGGGCGGACGAGGGAGCGGAGCGCGAAGGCGCGCTTGGATCGGGATTGCGCGGTTCATCGCGTGCGAGCCTGCATGCCAAAGTCTTCACCTTCGACCGCAAGGCGGTGTTTGTCGGCTCTCTCAATCTGGACCCGCGCTCGTCCGCACTTAATACGGAAATCGGACTGGTATTCGAGAGCACCGAGCTGGCCACCCTGGTGGCCGAAGAATTCTTCGCGGCGTTTTCGCGGTCGGCTTATCGCCTCGAGCTGGTTTCCGGCGATCCCCGGTCGAGCGATTCGCGCAAGAAGCTGGAGTGGGTCGAGCACGAGGACGACGGCGAGGTTCGATACGATGCCGAGCCTCAGGTCGGAGCGTGGCGTCGGCTGGGGGTATGGTTCATGTCCTGGTTGCCGATCGAATCGCAACTCTAAGGGGAATTGCTCGGCCATGAATTTCGGCAAGCCGCACAGGGGAGTCAGCCGGACGCTGCTGCTGTCCTTCATCGGGCTCGGCACTGTGGTCGTGCTCGTGCTTGCGCTGTCGATCAACCTGCTAGGTCCGGTGCCGCCGCGTACCGTGGTCATGAGCACGGGTTCGGAAGGCGGCGACTTGGTGCGCAGGAAATTGATGCAGAGACCCGGTAACGCGCCTCGGCGCGCCGATGCCTTAGCGACGACGAACCCCGACCGCAGGTAGCGCACGATGCGCATGCGATATTTGCGTCGAATGCGCTGCGGACAATGGTTCCTGCCATTACGGATTTCGACGCGCACCTTTTCCCTGTGGTTGTTCGCCGGGCTGCTGGCGGCGCCGCCTGCACAGGCGCAGCAGGCGCAGCCGCGCTTCGTTCAGCAGCGGGAGGAACTGGTCAACTGGTACTACGCCGCCACCTTCGGCACCGGGATTTATACCTCGGGCGATCGCACCGTTGCGGTGCTGCAGTTGCCGCTGAGCCATACGCTGCGGGAACCCGAAGCAGACCGCTGGGGATTGCGGCTCACGTTGCCGGTGTCGGTCGGCTTCTACGACTATGACTTTGACGACGTCTTCGACGAGGGTCTGCCGGAAAGACTGGGGACATTGAGCTTCGTCCCCGGCCTCGAACTGGAGAAGCAGATTACCTCACGCTGGCGGCTCAAGCCGTATGTCTCCGCCGGGGCCGGCTGGGAACTCGAGGGCGCGGGATACGCGTGGATCTACGATATCGGGTTGCGCAGCCGGTTCCGTATCGGCGAAGACCAGGGGGTCGAGTTCGCTTTGGTAAATCGGCTGGCCCTGGCCGGATACGACGCCCACGACGGTTCGAGTCAGCCCATCAGCTATTTTGCGATCGGACTGGACATTGTCGTGCCGACCCAGGCCGAATTGCTGGGACGTCCCATCGTGTTCGGCATGACCCCGGCCTACTACAACTACTTTCGCCGTTTGCGTTATCCCGAGTTCGACGACGAAGACAATTCGATCGGAGAAGAGTTCGAATTGGCGCTCAGCGTGCTTACGCGCCGGCCGTTTTCCATTGCCGGCATCGAGGTGGACCGCATTGGCATCGCGGTGCGCGGCGGCGAGGGCGTCACCGGCTATCGACTGTTTACTTCGCTGCCGTTCTGACTCGGCGCGTGGCAGGTCAGGCTGTGAATTGATCTCAGGCACAAACAGGCGCCATGGAATAGGGACGCTGGCGCGACTTAGGCTTTGTACGCCGCGGCGGTCCTCGGACACGAGCTAGTGCTCTTCGAGGTCGCGCTTCGAGGCGCGCTCGAGCGCGCGCACGCCGATGGCGACGATGAGGCCCACGAGCAAGACGCCAGTCAGTCCGATGCCGACGGCGAAAACGCGCGCGACCGGCCGCGTCGGCACGAGATCGCCGTAGCCGATGGTGAGCCCCGAAACGAAGGCGAAGTAGATGGCGTCCAGCAACGGCCAATCCTCGAGCACGCCGATCGCGATCCCGAGGGTCATCATGATGCCGAGCAGCCCGGACAGGATCGGCCAGATCACCTTCGTTCCGCTCAGCAACTCTTCGAAGAACAGCCGCCTCAGTTCGCGCGGTTTCATGTGCCTCCCGCCTGGTCAGGAACCCTCGGGGATCGTATCACGCCCACGGCAGGAGTCTTCCGGGCGCCCGTATCCGCGCCTGTATAATTCGCTCTCCTCCCGCCGCGCCGTTACCCCATAGAGCCCGTTTGAGTCGAAAGAAGAAATCGCAAAGCCATGCGGCCACGCACGGCGCGGCCGCAGGATCGAAAGCGCCGAAGTTTCCGGCCACCGCGCCGCCCTCGCGCCAGCGGTACCGGAGCACGATCGTGGCTGTGGTCAGTGCGCTCGTTCTGGCTGCGGGTGGGTTTGCGTGGTGGCTGCTTCGCGGCTCTACGCCCGCTCCATCGCCGCTGCCGCGGATTGCCGCGAACCCTGTCGGCGCGAAGGCCTGCGCCGAATGCCACGCGAAGCAGTACGACGCATGGCAACGCTCGCACCACGCCCTGGCCATGCAGGTGGCCGATGACAAGACGGTGCTCGGTGCCTTCGCAGATACAAAGTTCCGCTACGCCGGCATCACCTCCACGTTCTTCAGGCGCAATGGCAAGTTCATGGTCCGCACCGACGGCGCGGACGGCAAGCCCGCCGATTTCGAGATCAAATACACCTTCGGCGTATGGCCGCTGCAGCAGTATCTGATCGAATTTCCCGGCGGACGCTACCAGACGTTCAGCATCGCATGGGACGCGCGGCCGAAGAGCGAGGGCGGACAACGCTGGTTTCATCTCTACCCGAACGAGAAGATCAACTACAAGGATCAGCTCCACTGGGCAGGCCTTTATCAGAACTGGAACCTGCAGTGCGCGGCGTGTCACTCGACCAATCTCAAGAAAGGCTATGACGCCGCCAACAATACATACAAGACCACGTTCAGCGACATCAACGTCGCCTGCGAGGCCTGTCATGGGCCGGGTTCGCGCCACGCCGAGTGGGCGAAGCAGGCTCGGGCGCCGTACGCATCGCAGACCGACAAAGGTCTCGTAGTTTTG
>JAXIOX010000274.1:0-3122 GCA_045403275.1 Burkholderiales bacterium
GTTCAATTTCGCACACCACGCCGCGTACAAGTTTCTTCTGTTTCGCCATCCTGGTCACGTAACTCGGCAACCAGCCGCTGTTTTGCACGACCAGCCTGATGCGCCAGGAATTCCCTCCGAGTGCAGTGGCGGAGGCCTCGAGAATTTCCAGCCGCGGCGAGATGAGCGCGTGCCAGACCAGCCAGCGCGAGAATGGAGCGATTTCCTTTTCGAGCAGGTGGTGCGGTGGATTGGTCCACGTGTAAAGGCTGTTCCAGCCGCCAAGCTCGACGCGCCCGAGTTGTGGATGGTCGAACGCATACCAGTCCACGAAGCCCTTGCCCTTCAGGACGGTGTCATTCCATTTCATCAGCTTCAGATCGTCGGCGAGCGGATGCTCGCGATACCACTCGATGAATTTGTAGTCGCCGATGCCGGCCTGGCGCTGCGGGCTCCAGATTTCCACGGTCCAGGCATACACGCCGCGGTGGTCGTACATCCAGGAATCGAAATCGCCGGTGATGACTTCCTTCGGATGATAGCGGAATTCGTGATACGCCGAGGCGTGCGGATAGCCGGTGATTTCGGTGCCCTTCGCGCCGATCTTCTGGAAAGTCCACAGGTCTTCCGGCGGCATCTGTTCATCCGCCAGATGCGAGTACGGGCGCAGCAGCACGCCGCTGTAAGTGTGGAACGCGCACGCGCCGGTGATATTCGGGTGCCGGGCTATGAAGCCGGTGATCGCGGCGATCTCCGGTTCGGAGGTCGGGAAGGGGCCGGCGCCAACCTGTTCGTTCTCGGTGCGCCAGTACGCCGGAAAGTTGCGATTCAGATCCAGCCGCTCCTTGCGTGGCTGCAGCCTGACGGTGACGCCGTCGTAGTCTTCGAGCCGACCCTCGGGCAGTAGGCGGTAGTACTTCCCGCCGGTTTCGGCAGGGTCGCGGCGGACCAGAATGCGCGGGTCCTCCGAGCAAAGTTTCCACGGCCCGTTCGGGTCGGCAATGCGCATCGACAGGATGCGACCGTCGCCGTCCGCGTCCTCCCGGATCAATCCGCCGACCGGGTCCTCATCGTAGGGATAGGGCCGCGTGCTGGAACGGATCAGCTTCGGCACGTCCGCCAGAGCCCATTCCGCGCCGTCGGGATTGACCCGCGGACAGATGTAGAACGCGCGGGTGTCGAGGCAGCGGGTAATTTCGGGATCACGTGCGTAGCCGGTAAGCAGGCGCTGGATCAGATGCAGGCAGGCGGCGGAACCCGCCAGTTCGGTGGCGTGAATGTTGCCGTCGACCCAGAATGCCGGCTTGTCCACGTCCAGCCCCGTCTTGTAGCTGGTAACGCGCACCACATAGATCTCGCGCCCTTCGTAGCTCTTTCCGACCGGCTCGAGCCGCACCAGACCGGGATGCGTCTCGGCCCAACCGGTGAGGAAACGCACCAGGTCGTCGTAACGGTAGTAGGTGTCGAAGCGGATTGCAGTCATATCCGTAAGCGGTTCGGCAATCTCCGTTCATGCTTTGCTCTGGGTGCCCTTTTCGGTTTCCCGGAGAGGGCGGGGGTGAGGTGGTTCAACACAAATTTCCGAGTTCCAGTGCGCGCTTGAAGAAAGGCTTCGACTGATCGTAATCCAGCACCCAATTGCGCCACTTGGAAGATCCGTAGCTCATTCAGCCGAGGTAGATGCGCGAAACTTTGAGGCCGGTCTTGCCGAGATTGACGTATTCCATTGGCGTGTGCTTCCTAACGAAGACTTTGCCCGGGGGCAACGGTTGCCGCAAGTTTATTCCAGTTCCGCAGCCGTGCCACGACCGGCTTCGATCCAACCGCGGAACCGGCATATCATCTAGGTTGGACGGAGCGCTGACGACGCGGCGCGAGCGGGAGGGCGACTTGGAAAATGAATGGTTCGCGGTCTCGAACCCGGTTTCGGGCGGCGGGCGCGGTGCGCGCGACCGAGGGCGCATCGCGGCGCTCCTGGCGGAAACCGGGCTGGCCGTGGAACTGGTTGCCAGCGAATACCACGGCCACACGGTGAAACTCGCCGCAGATGCGGCGCGATCGGGTTTCCGCAAGTTCCTCGCAATCGGCGGCGACGGCACGCTCAATGAGATGCTCAACGGCGCGCTTGCCTCGGGGGCCGGCGAAGGCGAGGCCGTTTTCGGCCTGGTGCCGGTCGGGCGGGGCAACGATTGGGCACGGACCCACGGCATTCCGACGCGCTATTGTGACGCGGTCGCCATACTTGGGCGCGGACGCGCGGTGGTTCACGACGTCGGCGTCGCGGAAATCGGCACGGACAGATTGCGACGCTTCTTCATCAACGCCGCCGGCGCGGGCTTCGACGCGCATGTGGTCGAGCGTACCCGGGACGACCGCCTCGGTGCCGTGTCCTACCTGTTGGCGTTGCCGGCAAGCCTTCTGTCGTTCCGCGCGCCCGAACTCGAGTTGCGTTTTGATCAGCAGATAATTTCAGGGAAAGTGTTCCTTGCGTTCGCGTCGGTGAACAAATACTGCGGCGGGGGCATGCTGGTCGCGCCGCGCGCCGAGTTCGACGACGGCCTGCTCGACGTTACCGTGGTGGATGAGGTCTCGCTCTGGGAACTGCTGCTGAACCTGAAGAAGCTGTTCGACGGAACGCTGTCCTCTTATCGCAAGGTACGCACCTTTCGAACCCGCTGCGTGGAAATTTCCGGCCCGGCGCCCGTGAACAGCGAAGCCGACGGCGAACTGATCGGCGCGACGCCGATTCGTTTCAGCCTGCTCCCGCGATACGTGAAGGTGGTTGTGCCGTGATGCTTGGACGCTTTACGCCACCGCAGCGAATTCGGCCTGTATGCTCTCGGTCGCGCCGATTGCCTGAAGCAGAAGTTCGGGGCGGTTGGCGGCGAGCATGCCGGCATCCGAGAGCATGCGCCGCCACACCCTGGCATTGGGTTGACCGTGATAGAGGCCGAGCATGTGGCGTGCGATGGCGCGCAACGAAGTACCATGCGCAACTTCTTCCGAGGCGTATTCGAACATCACCTGTACTATCTGCGCCCGCGAAGGCGGCGCGTCACTGAACAGCCTCGCCCCCGCGGCGGCGAGCACATACGGATCGTGATAAGCCGCGCGCCCGAGCATGACGCCATCCAGGTGCTGGA
>JAXIOX010000058.1:0-4512 GCA_045403275.1 Burkholderiales bacterium
CCTGCTGGTCGATCCGGTCGCGCGGCACGGCGCGCCGCCGCTGGCGATCGCCACCGCCGCGCTCGGCCTACTGCTCCACGAGGCGATAAATACAACCTTCGGCGCCGACGCGCGGCCGCTGTTCCGGCTTGTCGGTCAAGGCGTCCTCGACCTGAACGGCGTGCCTGGTGGTCACGGCCCGCGAGGTCAGCGATACCCGATCGCTCAGCAACGGTGGATGGGCCGCCAGGTGTTCGATCAGGGCCGGCGTGGCGCCGAACAGCCCGGCGGGACGGCAAACGTCACCTTCGATCTTGAAGATCACGCCTAACGACGCGCGACACAGCCGGGCGGCAGTGCTGATCAGCGTTTCGAGCACCGCGCCCAAGTCAAAGGTCGAGCGGCTGATCGCCTTGAGCACATTCGCCGTCGCGGTCTGTCGCTCCAGCGCCTCCTCGGTCTCGTTGAACATCCGCGCGTTCTGGATCGCGATGGCTGCCTGATCGGCGAAGGTCTTGAGCAGCGGGATCTCATGCTCCGAGAACGGAGAAACCGTGTTTCTGGCCACGAAGATCGCGCCGATGGCGCGCTCCTCCCAAAGCAGCGGCGCGAGGACGACCGTGCGCATGCCGGCGAGTTCGGCGCCACGCCGCACTGTCGGCGGCACATCGTCTCCCGCAAGCGCATCCGGAAAGTGCAGCGCCCTGTTGTCTCTGATGGCCTGCCCCGTACCGGTCCGTTCATCCATACGGGCGGGATACAGCGTCCGGTATTCCGCCTCGCGAGGGCCGGCATACGCGGCCAGGTCGATCATCCCGTCAGGTCGCACCAGATTGATTCCGACAGCCCCGGCGTCAAATAGGCGCTGACAGCTCTGAACGATCTTCTCGAAGACCGGCTCTGCATCCGCCACCGACTTGCTGATCACCTGCAGCACCTCGGCGGTCGCGGTCTGCCGCTCCAATGCCTCCTTGGTCTCGTTAAATAGGCGCGCGTTCTGGATCGCGATCACCGCCTGGTCGGCGAAGGTCTCGAGCAGCGCGCATTCTTTGGGAAGAAACCCACCGAGCTCGCGGCGGAAGGCCTCAATTGCGCCAACGCCGCGACTCTCCCAAACCAAGGGAACGGTGATTTGCGAGTAACTGTGGCCCCAGCGCCGCGCATCTTCTCGTGTGGCCGGTGGTGTGTCGGGGCTGTCGAGTGTGTCGCCATTGACGACGACGTGCCCGTCGCGAAGCGCAATTTCGAGAGCAGTGCCCGACAGGGGACGCGGAAAGTGCGCCTGCTCCCTCGCCATGAGCTCGGCGCGCCGGGCCGGCTGCTGCTCGGGTGTTGCACCACGGACCTCGCCGAAACGCTGGTCGACCAGTTGTACCTGTCCCTGCTCGTCAACCAGTTGAACCTGCACGTAGTCGATGTCCGGAATGAGCCGCTCGCAGCAATTCAGGATGGTGGTGAACACCGGCCGCGAGTCGGACACCGACTCGCTGATGGTCTGGAGCACCTCGGCGGAGGCCGCCTGCTGCGCCAGCGCCTCCTGCGTCTCCTTGAACAGCCGCACGTTCTCGATCGCGATCACCGCCTGGTCGGCGAAGGTCCGGATCAGGCCGATCTGCCGCTCGTCGAAGGGCCGGACTTCGCGGCGCCAGGTGGTGATGACGCCGATGAGCGTGGTGTCCCTCAGCATCGGCACGGAGAGAACGGTGCGGACGTTTTCGCGTTCGTAGAGGTCGCGCGGCGTCGGTGAGAACGTAGCATCGGACAGCAGATCGGCCACATGAACCGTGCGCCGCTCCAGCGCCGCCAGCCTGGTCGTCGTCTCGGTGCTGGGCTTGGGTCGCCCGCGCCGCAGAATTTCAGCGAATTCGGGCGTCGTGCCGTGCGACGCGGCGGTGCTGAGGCGCTCTCCGTCGAACAGGAAAAGCGCCCCGATCTGCGACGCGCAAAGCCGCGTGATGCTCTCGAGGATGGTGCGATAGACGGGCGCGAGGTCGGTCGGAGAACTGCTGATGACTTTCAGAATTTCGGCTGTCGCGGTCTGCCGCTCCAACGCTTCCCTTGTCTCGTTGAACAACCGCGCGGTCTCCAGCGCGATGCCCATAGTGGCAGCCACCGTCTGCAGCAAGCGTTGGTCGTCCTCGCTGAATCGGCGCGCCGGGTCGTGGCTGTCCAGCGCAATTCCGCCGAGCAGCTTGTCGCTGGCGAAGATCGGCACCGTCAGCGTGGCCTGACTCGGCGCCAACCCTTGCGGCGTGCGCAGCCCCAGAGCGTCCATCTCGGCGCGGCTGTTGGCCAGTACTGGGCGATTGGCGTACATGGCGCGCATGAACGCGCCATTTGGATCGGGTCTGTGATCGGCCGGCGGCACGCGCTCGCCATGCTGCACGCCGTAGAGCCGATGCCCGGTTCCGGACTGCTCGTCCCACCAGACGACGCTCAGGTTGTCGCTCCCGAAGACGGCTCGCAACTTCTCGCCCACCAATTCGATGATGCCGCGGAAATCCAACGATCCGGCCATGCCCTGCTGAATGCTGTTGATCACCGCCAGCTCGGCATTGCGCTGCTCGGCATCCTTCAACAGGCGCTGCGTCTCGTCGACCAGGCGGGCGGCCTCGTCGCGCGCGCGGCGCAGATCCTCCTCGCGGAGCTTGCGCTCGGTGATGTCGGTCACCGCCCCGACGAGCCGCGTCACGCGCCCCGCGCCGTCACGCACTGCGACCGCGCGGTCCGCGACCCAGGACCAGCCGCCAGCGCGGTTGCGGATGCGGTACTCGTGCTCGAAGACCGGCTTGCGCCCCTTGATATGCGCGCGGATCGCCTTGCGGTAGCCTTCGAAATCCTCGCCGTGAATGCGCTGGTTCCAGGTTGCCGGCGTGAACGCATCGCCCTTGACCGCCCAGAAGTCCTTGGCGCGGTCCGACAGAAAGACCGAGTCGGTCTCGAGGTTCCACTCGTAGATGCCCTCGGTCGCCGCCCGCGTGGCGAGGGTGTAGCGCTCCTGGCTTTCCTGCAGCGCCTGCTCGACGCGTTTCAGCGCCGTGATGTCGCCGGTCGAGCCGACCATGCGCACCGCGCGCCCGCGCGCATCGCGGATCGCGATGCCGTGTTGGCGCGCCCAGCGCCAGGAGCCGTCGAGCGCGCGGAAGCGGTAGTCGCACTCGAAGCGCTCGCTGCGGCCCTTGAAATGCTCCACCAGGCGCCGGTCGAACTCGGGCAGATCGCCCGGATGGATGCGCCGGCGCCAGTCCTGCGGGGTGCGGTTGACCTTCGGCGTCATTCCGATCGACGCCTGCACGCGCTCCGAGAAGTAGATCGAACCCTTGACGACGTCCCAGTCGTAGACGCCCTCGTTGATGCCGCGCATCGCCAGGTCGTAACGCTGCGCGGCGAGGCGCGCGTCGGTCACATCCTCGTAGGTGATGAGCAGGTGGCCCGGCGGCGCCCGTCTGCGGGTTGCCTGAAGGACTCTCCCGGTCGGCAGCGTTACTTCGTGCGGGCTCGTCGCCCGGCGTTTCAGGCCGGCGTCGCGACGCTGGAGCTCCGCGAGCGGGACGCCCGGCTTGAGCAGCGACTTTGGAAAAAGTCCGAGCGCTGCAAGCGGCGCATTCCAGGCTGCGAGCCGTCGCGCGGCGTCGAACAGCGCGAAAGCAACCGGCAGCCGGTCAAGGCCCGCAAGCAGGGCTTTCGCGCTCGCAGCGTGGTCCGCGGTTTTGCGTTTCTTCCTGAGGTTCGGCATCAGCTGTGAGTCTAGCGGGGGGGATAGAAAACATAAATCCCTTTTTGACCGGACGGCAATCTATTCCCCGACACGGCCGGACTTTGCCATGCCTTCACGTGGATTCCTCATCACTTCGCGCCCTTTGCGTACCCCTAAGCCGGACAAGCCGGAACCAAAACAGACCAAGGTCGGGAACCTCACCGCAAAGGCGCAAAGAGCGCAAAGGAAAAACGAGGCAGAAGATACTTCATGAATGCACAAACGACGCAGATATTCGCAAAGTAATTAAGAGGTGACTCCTTCCTTGTTTTCTTCGCGTCCTTTGCGTCTTTGCGGTCAAACGGTTTTTTTGGCGAAAGCCTGCAAGCCTTTATACTGTGCGGCACTCACGACTTGACCCGCAACGGGTTTAACAATGGAAATCAGGAACAGCACTTTCATCGTCACCGGCGGAGCCTCGGGCCTGGGTGGCGCCACCGTGGAAATGATCGTTGCCGCCGGGGGCAATGCGATCATCGCCGACGTATCCCGGGCGCAGGGCGAAACGCTGGCCGCCAAACTCGGAAAGCGCGCGCGTTTCGTCGAATGCGACGTCACCCGCGAGGATCACGGCATGGCCGCGGTGGACGCCGCGCTCAAGGAGTTCGGCGGCCTGCACGTACTCGTGAACTGCGCCGGTGTGGCCGTGGGCGAAAAGACCGTCGGCAAGGACAGGCCACATTCGCTCGCCAGCTTCACCAGGGTAATCAACATCAACCTGATCGGCACTTTCAACATGATCCGGCTTGCGGCGGATGCGATGTCGAAAGGTCAGC
>JAXIOX010000076.1:0-6571 GCA_045403275.1 Burkholderiales bacterium
CCGTCGCGAGTACCGCCATGGCAAAGCAGTAGCCATAGACCTGCGGCGGGAAGTCGAAGGCGGTGGAAAGCGGGCGGGTCAACGCGAAGTGGATCGCCGACACGCTGGCGGCATAGGCCGCGAAGCGCAGCGCGCCGATGCGCCCCACCATCTCGCCGCTGCCGACGATGTAGATCGCGTAGCTGACGGTGCAGGCGAACACGAAGCCGCCGCCGATCAGGACCGCGCTGACGTCACCGGTGTGCTGCAGATCGCGCACGAACGAGATCGCGATGCCGATATACGACAGCACGAGCGCGAGGATGCCCTTGGCGCCGATCGACTTCTTGAACAGCACCCAGGTGATCAGCGCGACGATGGTCGGATAGAGGAAGAGGATCAGCCGCTCCAGCGAGGCGGTGATGTATTCGAGCCCCATGAAGTCGAGCAGGCTCGACAGGTAGTAGCCGACGAACCCCAGCAGGGAGACCGCCTTCCAGTCGGCGCGGGTGAGCGGCCGCGCACCCTGGCGGGCCGAATACCAGGCGATCAGCAGCAGCATCGGCAGCGCCATGATCATGCGCAGCGCAAGCGCGGTGATCGCGTCGGCGCCGTAGAGATAGGTCAGCTTGACGAAGATCGCCTTGGTGGAAAAGAACACGGCGGCGGTGAAGGCGACGATCGCGCCGGCGGAGATCCACATGGGGCAGGGAGTTGGCTGGCGTTGCGGGCTGCAGCCGCCATTTCGGCGGGCTGCGAGGCAGCATCATGCCCACCCCGGCGCGACGCGTCGAGCCGCCGCGCATGCATGACTGCCATGTTGCGGCCCGGTTACGGGCCGCTGGAGGCTAGGGCGTCGTCAGCCCACGGCTGTCAAGCGCTCCGGGCTGGGCATCTCGGCGCCCCACATCTTTTCGAGCGCATAGAAGGTGCGCACTTCGGGGCGGAACAGATGCACGACCACGTCTCCGCCATCGAGCAGGACCCAGTCGCCCTGGCTGGCGCCCTCGACCGAGACGCGGCTGACGCCGGCCTTGGTGAGCTTGGCATCCAGGTGCGTGGCCATGGCCGCCAGCTGCCGGGAGTTGCGCCCGGTGGCGATCACCATGTAGTCCGCGATGGTGGATTTGCCTCGTAGGTCGATGGCGACGATGTTTTCGGCCTTATCGTCGTCCAGGGAAGTCTCCACGATCTTCAGAAGATCGGGGGTCTTGTCTGCGGCCGGCTTTGCGGCCGCCTTACGCGTGCGAGGAATGGTAGCTACCTCCTTACCCGGCGGCATCGGCGACCGCCGGCCTGTTGGCCTACTCACCCGGTTTGGCCTTGCCCGCCTGCTTGCGGGCACGCTCGGCGCGGATCGCGGTCGCCGAGATCGGGTTCAGCCGATGATGCACGAACACCCACGCCGGTGCCGGGGTTGCCGCCAAGGTCTTCAGCGCCGCTTCGCGCCGCCGCGACCTCCGGAAACGCCGGGCCGCCAGGGAAGTCAGTGCCTTAATAGTATAGGTGGGCCGGTCGAAAACCGCAATTGGCGTGAGGTGAAAGATTCGTGTCCAGTCCCGCCAGGATGCAATTTGCGCCAAATTGTCGGCACCCATCAGCCACACGAAACGATATGACGGAAAGCGCGTCACCAGCTTACGCAGCGTGTCCGCCGTGTAGCGGGTGCCGAGCGTCCGTTCGATGCCGGTGACCTTGATGCGCGGGTGATCCGCGACCGCTTGCGCGCTTTTCAGGCGCTCCGAAAAGGGGGCCATGCCTTTTTGCGGCTTCAACGGATTTTGCGGCGAGACCAGCCACCACACCTCGTCGAGATCGAGATAGGTCAAGGCCGCGACGCTGATGTCGCGATGCCCGTCATGCGCGGGATTGAACGACCCGCCCAGCAACCCGATGCGCCTATGTCCCCCCATGCGGCCTTGCGTATTTTCCGTGTCAGAGAGTCACGCGTTTGCGTGTTTCACGTGAAACATTGCGGGTAGCTCAAGGCCGCATCTGGCCATCCTAATACTCCGTCATCCCAAGGCTTGGCCTTGGGATCCACGAGTTTGCCCGCAACGGCTCGGTCTTGCCCAGCGAAACTCGTGGATGGCAAGGCCAAGCCTTGCCATGACGAACGGGGGCGGGCTGCGATTTGAGTGCTTCGCGCGAAGCGCTCAAGGCCGCACCTGGCCGGTGCCGCGCACGAGGTATTTGAAGCTGGTGAGCTGCTCGCAGCCGACGGGACCGCGGGCGTGCAGCTTGCCGGTGGAAATGCCGATCTCCGCGCCCATGCCGACCTCGCCGCCATCGGCAAACTGGGTCGAGGCGTTCCACAGCACGATCGCGGCGTCGATCTCCTGCAGGAAGCGCTCGGCCGTCGCCTTGTTCTCGGTCACGATCGCCTCGGTGTGCTTGGAGCCGTGGCGGCTGACATGGCGGATCGCGCCTTCGATACCGTCGACCACCTTGGCGGCGATGATGGCGTCGAGATATTCGGTGTCCCAGTCGGCGTCGGTCGCCGGCTTCACGCGGTTATCGGCGGCCTGGAACGCAACATCGCCGCGCACTTCGCAGCCGGCGCGGATGAGGTCATCGATCAGCACCGGGATCAGCGCCTTGGCGCGTGTGTCGAGCAGCAGAGTCTCGGTCGCGCCGCAGACTCCGGTGCGCCGCATCTTGGCGTTGACGAGGATCTTGCGCGCCTTCTCCGGATCGGCGTCGCCGTCGATGTAGGTGTGGTTGTTGCCTTCGAGATGCATGATGACCGGGATGCGGCTCTCGGCAGCCACCCGCTCGATCAGGCCCTTGCCGCCGCGCGGCACGATGATGTCCACGTAGTCTTTCATGGTGATCAGTTCACCGACCGCGGCACGATCGGTGGTTTCGATCACCTGGACCGCGGTTTCCGGCAACCCGGCCTTGCGCAAACCCTCGTGCACGCAGGCACCGATCGCCTGGTTGGAATTGATCGCCTCGGAGCCGCCGCGCAGGATTGCGGCGTTGCCGGACTTCAGGCACAGCCCGGCGGCGTCCGCGGTGACGTTGGGACGCGCCTCGTAGATTATGCCGATGACACCCAACGGCACGCGCATTCTCCCGACCTGAATGCCGGTGGGCCGGTAGTTCAGTCCGGAGATTTCGCCGACCGGATCGGGCAACGCGGCGATCTGGCGCAAACCCTCGGCCATGGATGCAACGCTCTTCGGTGTGAGGGTCAGCCGGTCCACCATCGCAGCCCCGAGCTTTTTTGCGCGCGCAGCCTCGACATCCTTCCTGTTCGCGTCCAGCAGGCGAGCAATGTCGCGCTCGACGGCCTGCGCCATGGTGAGCAATGCGTCGTTCTTTGCCCTGGTGTCGGCCTTCGCCATGTCGCGCGAGGCGGCCCGCGCGGCGCGTCCGACCGAGTGCATGTAGGACTGAATATCCACGATTTCTAGCCTCGAATTGTCCCTGGAATTTTACCCCGAATTCCTCGCGGCATGCCGTCCTGCGCCGGCGCCATCAGGCTCAATCCGAGTTGCAACAACGCGTCCCATACGTCGCCGTCGGCGAGCCCCTTGATCATGCGGTCGACCTCCGCAGCCCGCCGCAGCGCCGCGATGAGCTGAGTCGAGGCCAGTCTTTGCAGAACGCGTGGCATCAGCTCCTGGCGCGGCCCCCACACGCGCGCGTCGCGCAGCGCCTGCGCCAGCGGCTGTCCCGCATCCATCGCCGCCTTAACCCTTGCCATTGCCCGCGTTTCTTCGGCGATCGCCCACAGCACCAGTGGTGGAGCGGCGCCCTCGCCGCGCAGGCCTTCAAGCATGCGCACGAAGTGCGCGCGCTCGCCTTTGAGCAGGGTGGCACCGATCTCGAACACGTCGTAACGCGCCACGTCCAGCACCGCGTTCTTCACTTCTTCGAAAGGCAGAATGCCGGCGGGAAACAGCAGGGCAAGCTTCTGTACTTCCTGGTACGCGGCCATGAGATTGCCCTCGACCCGGCTGACCATGAATTCGAGCGTTTCGGCGTCGGCCTGCTGGTCCTGTTGTGCGAGCCGGCCGGATAGCCATTGCGCCAGCTGCTCGCGCTTGACTGCGGCGGCATGCACGGCCACTCCGGCGCGCTCGAGTGACCCGAACCACTTGGAAGCAAGTTGCTGGCGATCCAGCGCGGGCAGCGTAATCAGGACGATGGTGTCCTCGGGCAGCGAGACGGCCAGCCGCTGCAAGGCTTCGGATCCGTCCTTGCCGGGCTTGCCGGAGGGGATGCGCAAGTCGAGCACGCGCCTGGGTGCGAACAGCGACAGGCTGTTGCCGACCATCGCGACTTCTCCCCAGTCGAATCCGGATTCGACAAACAGTACGCGGCGTTCGTCGTAGCCCTGCTTCAGCGCTGCGGCTCGGACGCGATCGGCAGCTTCGAGCGCGAGCAACAGTTCCTCGCCGAATACGACATAAAGAGATTTGAGCCCGCGCGAGAGATGCTGGGACAGTTGCTCCGAGTCAATTCGCATTTCTGTTCTAGCGGTTCATTTGGTTCAGGAGTTGCTCCAGCTTGTCAGAGTCGTCGCTTTTCAGCATCTTCTGTGTGAGCACCATGACTTGCTGCAGGTCGGACTTCAATACCTGCTGTTTCACCGACAGCAAGTACGCCGGATGCATCGAGAACTGCCGCAGTCCGAATCCCAGAAGTACGCGCGTAAGACGCACGTCGCCGGCCATCTCGCCGCACACTGCGACCGGCACGTCGGCGCGATTGGCGCTGCGGATGATGTGCGCCACCAGGTTCAGCACGGCCGGATGCAGCGGGTCGTAGAGGTGCGCGACGGTGTCGTCGGCGCGATCGATTGCAAGCGTGTACTGGATCAGGTCATTGGTGCCGATCGACAGGAAATCGAGCTTGCGGGTGAAGGTGGAGAGCGACAGCGCAGCGGCGGGAATTTCGATCATGCCGCCGATCTTGATTTTTTTGTCGTAGGGGATGCCCTCGTCGTGAAGGCTCTTCTTGGCCTCGTCGATCAGGTGCAGAGTCTGGTTCAGTTCGTGCCCCGAGGACAGCATGGGAATCAGTATGCGCACCTTGCCGTAGTGCGACGTGCGCAGCATGGCACGCAGCTGGTGATGGAACATCTGCGGCTCGGCCAGGCACAGGCGGATCGCGCGCAGACCCAGCGCCGGATTGGGCGCGACGCGTTCGGTATTATCGATTCTCTTGTCCGCGCCGAGGTCAAATGTGCGGATGGTGACGGGCAGGCCGTCCATGTCCTGAACCACCTTGCGATAGGCTTCGAACTGTTCGTCCTCGGACGGCAGGTCGCGGCGATTCAGATACAGGAACTCGGTGCGGAACAGGCCCACGCCGTCGGCGCCGTTCTCCTTGGCGCCGGCAACGTCGTCCGGCAACTCGATGTTGGCGTGCAATTCGATTGCGGTGCCGTCCAGAGTGGTGGTCCTGGTTTTTTTCAGCCGCCTGAGTTTCAGGCGTTCGAGCTCCCACTGTTCCTGGCGCAGCTTGTACTCGCCCAGCACCGTCTTGTCGGGATTGATGATGACCACGCCGTTGGTGCCGTCCACGATCATCACTTCGTTCTCGCGGATCAGCGTGCGTGCGTGGTGCAACGCCACCACGGAGGGGATGTTCAGGCTGCGGGCGATAATCGCGGTGTGCGAAGTGGCGCCACCGAGGTCGGTGACGAAACTGGCGAACCTGTGGCTCTTGAACAGGATGACATCCGCCGGGGAGAGGTCGTGCGCAACCAGGATGCTGTCCTCCTCGGGCGTGCTGCGTTCCAGGACCTCGCCGGGCCGCCCCATCAGGACCTTAAGTACCCGTTCCACGACCTGGATGACATCGGTCTTGCGCTCGCGGATATAACCGTCCTCGATGCGCTCGAACTGTTCCATCAGCGCTTCCATTTGCTGCTTCAGCGCCCATTCGGCGTTGCACTGCTGGGATTCGATGAGCTGTTTCGGCACCTCCGACAGGGTCGGATCGTCGAGGATCATCAGGTGCAGATCGAGAAAGGCTTCGAATTCCGCTGGCGCGCCGGCCGGAATGTGCTGGCCGAGGCTGGCGAGTTCGGCGCGCGCGGTTACCAGTGCCGCGTCGAAGCGGGCCTGCTCTTCCGCGACCCGCGACTTGGAGATGTTGTAATGCGCGACTTCGAGCTGGGCGTGTGAAACCAGTTGGGCATGGCCGATGGCGATGCCCCCCGATACCCCGATGCCGTGGATGGTAAAACTCATAAAGATGCAGGATGGAGGATTGAGGATGGGGGATTGGAAGAATCAGACTAGTTCCTCACTCCCCAATCCTCGATCCATGGTTATTGCCCTTCCCCGAATCGGTCGCTGATAAGCCCGACCAACGCCGCCATCGCTTCGGATTCATCCGGGCCGTTAGTCTCGACCACGACGGTCGCGCCTTTGGCGGCGGCGAGCATCATCACGCCCATGATGCTTTTGGCATTGACCCGGCGGCCGTCGCGCGTGACCCAAACCTCGGCGGTGAATGTCCCGGCAAGCTGAGTGAGCTTGGCCGACGCGCGCGAGTGCAGACCCAGCTTGTTGGTGATCTCAATGTCCCGTTGCTGCATTTTTCATCTGTACCGCGGGAATTTGCATTACGC
>JAXIOX010000148.1:0-13964 GCA_045403275.1 Burkholderiales bacterium
GATCGCGCAGCCGGAAAGAAAGCTCTTGCTCGCCGCCCACACCGCCTCGGCGAGAACCACGTCGTCGAGGTTGATCGGTGCGTTCATGATCGCATCCCAGGTCCTCTGCACGTGCATGCGCGAGAACGCGGAATACAGCGCCTCGAAGGTCGCGGTGTTCATGGTGCTGTAGCACACCGTGCCGGCAGCGAGGAAAGTGATGTACGGCAGTTCACCGACCTTGCCGACCAGCGCGCCCAGGCCATAGCCGAGCCCGAGCATGTACAGCATCGGGTCGGCGAGATTGCCGAGCATCGAGGGAATGGCGAGCTTGCGCCAGACCATGAAGTTGCGGCGCCAGACATGCACGAAACGCAGGCTCAGGACCGGGGGACGAAAGTCCTTCGCGCGCATGGTCACAAAGGTCTCTGCGGTGCTCGCCGATTTATCTTCGACGATATCGCTTCCCGACTCACGCCTCTCGCCTCACGCCTCTCGCCACCGTCCTCACCCATGTCAGTCACGCAGGTCGCGTCCGGTAAGTTTCAGGAACACGTCTTCCAGATTTGCCGGCCGGTGCAAATAGCGCAAGCCGGGACGATTCTGCAGCGTGGCAATCAGCGGCTCGGCACGGCTGGTATAACAGAACACGGTCTCACCGGTATGCTCGGCACGCATGGCAAGGTTGTCGCCGTATTCAGCCGCCCATCCCGCCACGTCTTCCCCGTACACCTCCAGCACCTCCGGCTCGATATGACGCGAGATCAACTCGCGCGGGCTGCCGGTGGAGATAATGCGGCCATGGTCCATGATCGACAAGCGCCGGCACAGGCGTTCCGCCTCGTCCATGAAATGCGTCGTCAGAAGGATGGTCTTGCCCCGGTTCAGCAACTGCTTGAGCCGCTCCCAGATCAGGTGGCGGGCCTGGGGGTCGAGTCCGGTGGTCGGCTCATCGAGGAATATCAGGTCGGGGTCGTTGATCAGCGCGCGCGCCAGCGACAAGCGCCGCTTCATCCCACCGGAGAGCGCCTGGATCTTCGAGTTTGCGCGGTTGGACAGTCCGGCGAACTCCAGAAGTTCGGGAATGCGGCCGCGCGTGACGGCGTCGGCCTGGCCGAAGTAACGCCCGTATACCAGCAGGTTCTCGAATACCGTGAAGTCGGGGTCGAGGTTGTCCAGCTGCGGCAGCACGCCCAGCCGGATACGGGCTTCGCGAGCGGCTTGCGGCACAGGCAGCCCGAGCAGCGACATCTCCCCCGCATCCGGATCGGCAAGTCCCAGGCACAGGCGCAGCGTGGTGGTCTTGCCGGCACCGTTGGGTCCGAGCAGTCCGTGACACTCGCCGGCCTCCAGCGAGAGGTCCACACCGCGCACGACTTCGAGGTCGCCGTAGGATTTGCGCAGGTCTTTGACTTCAAGAAGCGGCATCTGAAAACGAGATTAGTTCAAAGGCGTTGACACAGAGGGCGCAGAGGAAACAGAGAGAACACAAAGAAAAATGTTGGGATACGATCAATTTCGAGTCTTTACTTTGCGTCCTTTCTTTTTTCTTTGCGCTGCCGACACGGCGTTGGCTTAGCCATCCGGGGCGGGAGGCAGCGCTTCGGCGCGCTACCCGCAATCGGCCGACTCCGTCGGTAACGTGTCCGCGCGCCGCTTTGCGTCAACGCTCTTGATTTTGTTTTCTGCTTGATTAGTGGGATCAGGCGCGACAGTATTGTTCGACGAGTTTCTGCAGCGTCACCAGGTCCCCATGGAAAAAATGTCCGGCGCCGGGAAGCACCACGATCGGAAGTTGTTGCGGACGGGCCCAGTCGAGTGCCTCCTTGAGCGGCACCACGTCATCTTCCTCGCCGTGCACCACCAGCGTTCCGGCGGGAACCGTGCCGACCGGGAAGCGACCGACCGCGGGCGCCACCAGCACCAGATGCTTCGGCTCTAGTCGCCCGGCGACCGAGGCGGCGATGAAGCTGCCGAACGAAAATCCACCCAGCACCAGTTCCCCCTCGCCATATGTGCGCCGCGCATGCGCCGCAAGCGCCAGGAAATCCTCGATTTCGCCGCGGCCTTCGTCGAACACGCCCTCGCTCGCTCCGACGCCGCGGAAATTCAATCGCAGCGCGCAGTATTTCGACGCGAAGAACGCTTTCGCCAGGGTCTGCACAACCTTGTTGTCGAGCGTGCCGCCGTACAGCGGATGAGGGTGCGCAACCAGCGCCACCCCGCGGCGCGCCTCCCCGGGATCGTTGGCGACCACCTCGAGCCTGCCAGCCGGTCCGTCAATCGAGAGTCGCTCCAGTGTTCCAGATTTCAAATGCGCAGGCGCTCGACGATGCGGCCGTGGACCAGATGCTCGTCGATGATCTCATCGATGTCGCTCTTGTCCATGTAGGTGTACCAGATCTCCTGGGGATAAATCGCGATCACCGGGCCCTCGTCGCAGCGGTCCATGCAGCCCGCCTGGTTCACTCGCACCTTGCCCGGGCCTGCGAGTTGCAGCGATTTGACGCGGGCCTTGGCGTAATCGCGCATTTCCTGCGCGTGATGGTTATTACAGCACGCAGCGCCGGCTTCGCGCTGGTTGCAGCAGAAGAACACGTGATACTTGTAATGGCCCACCGGATGGATCGTCTTTACTGACTCCGTATTATATTCTGCGCACGACCGGATATTTGCGCGCGTTGATCGCCATCTTGTCCAGCGCGGCCTCTACCGGATCGATTTCCAGGACGTCCGCGAGCCGCACCAGGTAAAGCAGAACGTCGGCGATCTCGCGCGCCACGGCGGCGCGCCGCGGCGCGGGAAGGGCAGCGCTTTCGTACGGGGTCAGCCACGGGAAGTGTTCCATGATCTCGGCGGCCTCGATCGCCACCGACATGGCCAGGTTCTTCGGAACATGGAACTGCTCCCAGTCGCGCTCGGCGGCAAACTGCCGCAACCGGTCGCGCAGATCATTCAGCGAATCGGGAGTTGTACTCATCGTCGTTTCTTGACCCGGGCGGAAGGCGCGTCGCCGCTCTGGCGCGCAAGAACAATCAGGTAACCGAGCGTGAGAAAGGGCCATAGTGCCGACAGCAGTCGCGTCATTCCGTTGAAGCTGACGTAATGTCCGTGCCGCCACACTGTCAACGCCGCGACCAGATAGGGATTCTCGGGGGCGAGGTTCACCACGACCAGTCCGAGCACAAGGCAGACCACTGCCGCACGGATAAGAACGCTCCTGGGCGCGCGCGCCAGCAGCATCCATGCCGCTACTCCGATCGCGAGCCCCAGCAGCGAACCCGGCGTCAGCCACAGTGACGGATTGCCGGGAATGAACAGCGCCAGGGAAGCGATCGTTTTCAGCGCCAGGGCCGCGGCGGTCAGCGCAATGAGCGCCACCGCGCAACCAAAGAACGATCGCGCGAGTGCGGCGAGCACGAATGCCACGCCGGCAAAGTTGAGCGCGGCAACAGCGGCTTCCAGGTAACGGTAGGACTCGGCCGAATAGCTCACACTGACTTCGCCCGGCACAAGGTGGCGCAGATCGCCGTTGCCGAACAGCCAGATCTCTGCATTGAGCTGGGTAAACAGCCACAGCGCCAGAAGCACGAATCCGTAGTCCGTCGTTGCGCCGGGCAGAAAGTGACGTCCACGCAACCGGAACAGCTCGCCGGAAAGCAGCCAGCGTTCCCCCAACGCGTACGCTGCGGAGGCACCAAGCACCGTTCCGCCCGCGTTGGTGAGCAGATCCACGTTGGAAGCAATGCGCGTTGGCAGATAGCCCTGCGCCAGCTCGACGAGAAGACTGAACAGCGTCCCTGCCAGCACTCCGAGCGTCGCCGCTGCCCAACGTGGCGTGCGCCCCATGAACGTCAGGGTGAGCAGCAGTCCGAGCGGAAGATAAGCGAGTACGTTGAGCGTGATATCCGAAACGGTGACGTAAAAGGGCCAGTCGGCGAGAACGAACGCCGTTGCGTCGTCGACCGGCGAACGCCAGCCGGAGAATGGGAAGAGGCTGGCATACGCCACCAGCAGCAGGTAAGCTGCCGTGAGGTAACGCACCAGCCCGGATCTGCGCGAGTAACGCGTTGTCGGGGAGAAAAACGGACCACTCATGTTCTTGTGTGGAGTGCGCCGGTCGCAATCAAACGAAACCGCAGCCATTGGAACCTCTGATTGAGATTCTATGACATCTTCAACGGTGACGCCGACGGCATCTGCGCCCTGCATCAACTGCGGCTTGCCGAGCCGCGCGACGCGGAGCTCGTCACCGGAGTCAAGCGCGATATCGAGCTGCTCGCTCGCGTAGAGCCAGGGTCCGGAGATGAAGTTACGGTGCTCGACGTTTCGCTGGAAACGAATCGCAGCCACCTGATACGCATGCTGGAGGCCGGGGTACGTTGCCGGTACTTCGATCACCACTTTGCCGGCGTAGTCCCCAGCCATCCTCTTCTCGACGCGCATATCGACGTTGCAACTTCGGTCTGCACCAGCTTGATCGTCGATCGTTATTTGCGCGGGGAGCACCGGGCGTGGGCGGTAGTCGCCGCGTTCGGGGACAACCTGCCGGAATCCGCGTTTGCCGCGGCCGCCGACCTGCACCTTCCGGCGCACGATCTCGAAATACTGCGCGAATTGGGACAGTGCCTGAACTACAACGCCTACGGAGAATCCGTGGAGGACCTGCATTTTCATCCTGCCGCGCTTTACCGCCGCTTGCGCCACTTCGCCGACCCGCTCGTGTTTGCCGCGCGCGCACCCGAATTCGACTTACTGCGCCGCGCCTACGCCGGCGACCTTGAGCGGGCGCGCATGCTGCCGGGTTTACGACGAAGTGAGGGTTGCATTGTGGTCTTCATGCCGGACGAAGCATGGTGCAGGCGGGTATCCGGGGCATTTGCAAACGAGCTCGCCCGCGCCCACCCGGAACAGGCGATCGCGATCCTGGTCGAGCGCGTGGGCGGATACCGGGTGAGCCTGCGCGCGCCGCGTGGCATCCAGAACCTGGCTCGGCAGTTCGGATCGGGCAGCGGCCGGGAACGCGCCGCGGGCATCCAGTTCCTGCCGAAGCAGGACGTCGAGCGGCTTCTCGAACTGCTCGAGCGCAACTACGCTCCCGCCGCCAGACCCTAGATAACGGCGGCGCCGTGCGCCGCCGTCGAGTCCTATTTCGCCTTGATCTCAGTCCAGATGCGGTTGAGCAACTGGCGTTCCTTGGGCGTCATGTCCTTCAACTGCTCCAGCCGCTTCGCCGATTCCGCATCCGGGAACACCGCCTTGTTGTTCTTGATCTCCGGCTTGATGTATTTCATTGCGTCGGCGTTCGGGTTGCCCGAGCCGATCATGTTGGTGAGGTCCGCGGAGTTCTTGCCATCGAGCACGAAATTGATGAACTGATGCGCAAGGTCGGGCCGCGGCGCGCTCTTTGCGATGACCATGGCGTCCAGCGCCAGTACCGCGCCTTCCTTCGGCAGGCTGTGGCGGATGCGGAATTTCTGCTTCGCTTCCTGCGCCCCGAGGTCGGCCTGGAAGATGTCATTCGAGTAACCGTGCACGGCCCAGAGATTTCCGGTGGAGAGTTCCTTGATGTAACCCTGCGCCATGAACGCCGCCCAAAAGGGCTTGGCCTTGATGATGACGTCCCTGGCCTGCTGCCAGTGCTTGGGATCGCGGTCATTCACTGAGTAGCCGAGGTACTTCAGCGCCGCCGCCATCAGCTCACTCTGGCTGTCGAGCACCGTCACGCGGCCCTTGATCTTCCCGAGGATCCCGGGATCGAAGATCACCGCCCAGGAATCGACGGTTATGCCCAGCTCCTTCATCTTCTGCTCGTTGTAGCCGATCAGTGTGATCGACATTGCGTACGGCGCCGAATACTTGTTGCCCGGATCGAATTCGGTGTTCAGGTACTGCGGCATGACGTTCTTGAAGTTGGGGGTCTTGGTCTTGTCCAGCGGCTGCAGCCAGCCGGCCTTGGCCATGCCGGCGACGTAGTTCGAGGTGGGCACGACGACGTCGTAACCCTTGGCTCCAGCGGCGAACTTGGCGATCACTTCCTCGTTGTCGCCGTAGTAATCCTGCACTACCTTGCATTTGCAGGTTTTTTCGAAGCGCGCCACCGTCTCCGGCGCGATGTAGTCGTTCCAGTTGTAGAGATGCAACTCGTCTTTCGCCAGCGCCGGCAGGCTTGCGAGCAGCAGCAGGGACAGTAGTTTCTTCATGGTCGCTCTCCGTGGTTATGGGATACCCGTCCTCGAAACGCTTAGATTATGAATTACACGCGCCGGAGTCCAGAGGTAATGGGCAGGAAGATCGCAAAGTGACGGCGATTTCGTGAAACGTCACTGGCTTCGCAGGGCGCCGGGCGAAAGCCGCGAAGCGATCAATATCAGCACCAGCGTGAGCAGCATCAGCAGCGTTGACACGGCGTTGACTTCCGGCGTCACGGCAATCTTCACCATGGTGTAGATCTGCAACGGCAGCGTGGAGGAGCCGACCCCCGCGGTAAAGAAGGTGATGACGAAGTCGTCGATCGACAGCGTAAACGCCATCAGCGCGCCGGCCACGACCCCGGGCATGATCAGCGGCAGGGTCACCAGCCGAAAGGCCTGCCACGGCGTGGCGCCCAGATCGCGGGCCGCCTCTGTCAGGCTCTCATCCATGCCGGCGAGCCGCGAGCGCACCACGATGGCGACAAAGCCGACGCAGAAGGCGATGTGGGACAGCACGATGGATACCATGCCCAATGTAATGTTCAGCATCACGAAGAAGATCAGCAGCGAGACACCCATGAGGATTTCCGGAATCGCTATCGGCGCCAGCACCAGTACCGGAAGCAGTCGCACCTTGTACCGGTACATCGCGTAGCCTGCCATGGTGCCGAGGACGGTGGAAACGGCGCTGGCGGTCAACCCGATCACGAGCGAGTTCCATGCCGCCTTCAGCATCTTTTCATTGCCGAAAAGCTTTTCGTACCAGGACAGCGTGAAGCCGACCCATTCGGCATTGAGACGCGAGTCGTTGAAGGAGTAGGCGACCACGATCACCAGCGGCGCGTACAGGAAGGCGTAGGCAAGAAAGCCGGCAAGCCGGAGCCAGGGCGAACGGCGGCTCATACCCTCGCTCTCCTTCCCACCCAGGCGGCCAACCCGGCCAGGCCCACCGCCACGACGGTCAGCACCATCGACAGCACGCTCCCGAAGGGCCAGTCGCGGGTGTCGAGGAATTGCTGCTTGATCACGTTGCCGATCATGATGCCCTCGGTACCCCCGAGAATGTCGGGAATGGCGAAAATGCCGAGCGCGGGAATGAACACCAGCGCGGCACCGGCGTACACCCCGGGCAGTGACAGCGGAAAAGTCACCCGCCAGAAGCGCTGCCATGCGTTCGCGCCCAGGTCCTGCGCGGCGTCGAGCAGAGCCGGGTCGTGCTTCTCCAGGTTGGCGTACAGCGGCAGCACCATGAACGGCAGATGCACGTACACCAACCCGACGATCACCGCGAAGGGCGTAAACAGCAGCGACACCGGCTCGAAGCCGAAAAAGCCGATGCAGGCGTTCAGTGCCCGTACGAACACCGACTGCGGCCCGAGGATGATCATCCACGCGTAGACGCGGATCAGGAAATTCGACCAGAACGGTAGGATCACCAGCAGCACCAGCAGATCGCGGTGTTTTTTCGGGCTGCGGGCGATCAGCATCGACAGCGGGTAAGCAATGACCAGGCATACCAGCGTGGTGATGGCGGCGTAGGCAAACGACTTGATGAAAAGCCGGGTGTAGAGAAAATCGGAAAAGAAGCGGCCGTAGTTCTCGACGGTCAGGTCAACATATCTGCCGGATACGTCCGCGTGGAACAGCGGCGCCAGGCCGCCGAACTCGCCGGGGTTGCGCAACGACGCCACCACCATGATCAGCACAGGAATGGCAAAGAACACCAGCAGATAAGCGAGCGGCGGGCCGCTGATCAGCCACTGGTGCAAGCGCTTCTGTTTGACTCCGGATGTCATGTTCCGTCATCAGTCATTCAGAAAATGGCCGGCGTCGAAACGCCAGCTCACCTGCACGTCGTCGCCGGCCACGAAGAACTTGGTGCGCCCCGCGGCCGAGTTGGGCAGCAACGCCTCGATGCGCTTGCCGCCGGCAAGCTCGACGATGTACACGGTGACATCGCCGAGATAAAGGAAGTCGTACACCCTGCCTGCAAAACGGTTCAGGTCCGGCGCGCCGGGAAGATCGCGGCCGATCACCACTTTCTCGGGGCGCAACGCCAGCACGCCCCGCAATCCCGGTTGATCGCCTTCCACGTTGAGCGCGGAAACCTCGCCGATGCCGTCGAGATGCACGGTCATGCGCTCGCCTTGGCAGGCCTTGATCTCTCCATCGAGCAGGTTGCATTGGCCGATGAAATCGGCGACAAAACGGTTCTTCGGGAAGCCGTAAATCTTCCACGGCTCGTCGATCTGTTCGACCCGCCCGTCGTTCATCACCGCGATCCGGTGCGACAGTGCCAGTGCTTCGCCCTGATCATGGGTCACGTAGACGAAAGTGACGCCGATTTCCTTCTGCAGGCCGATCAGCTCGAGTTGCACGCTTTCCCTTAGCTTTGCGTCCAGCGCCGCCAGTGGCTCGTCGAGCAGCAGCAGCTTGGGCCGGTTGATCAAGGCGCGGGCCACCGCCACGCGCTGCTTCTGGCCCCCGGAGAGTTCATTGGGATAGCGCTTGTTCATGCCGATGAGGCGCACGTCCTCCAGCGCCTCTTCCACCCGTCGGCTGACTTGTGCCGGGTCCGCTTTCGCCATGCGCAGCGGGAAGGCGATGTTGTCTTCGACATTCATGTGCGGGAACAGCGCGTAGCTCTGGAAAACTGTGTGAATGTTGCGCGCTTCCGGCGGAATGCCGGTCATGTCCTGGCCGTCGACGACGATTTTTCCGGCGTCGGGGACGTCAAATCCGGCGATCATTCTCAACAGTGTGGTTTTGCCGCAGCCGGACGGGCCCAGCAGGGTGAAGAACTCACCGGCTTCGATGTTGATGCTGACGTCGTTGACGGCGGTGAAATCGCCGAACCGACGGGTCACGTTGCCGATCTCGAGTAGCGCCATGCCCTGCCCTGTATCCCGCCCTGATTTTGCAAAGCGGCAATTCTAGCAAGGCCTTGAAACAACGGGGACAATTTTGACCCGGGTGGCCGGTTGGCGGGCAAAAAAGCCGCGGGTCTTGTTAGAACCCGCGGCTGCAGGCATTAGCGGCTCAAACCTGCCACCCGAATCCGGCCGGGCGGCGTGGAACGTCTAGAAAAACACCGAAGCGCGCAAGGTGATTGCCTTTTCCTGGTCTGCGGTGCCGCCGGTGATGGCGATCGGGGTATCGAAATCGGTCTGGGTGTAGTTGAGATAAATCCGCACTGGCGTGACCGGGACCCACTTCAAGCCCACGGTGATCGCGTCGGCTTCATTGGTGCCGGTGAACTCGCCGGCAGTGAGCTCGGCTGCGTCGATTTTGGACATGCGTACACCGAGTTCCCACGCACCCATTCCCTCCGCACCCTTCTTGAACTGCCTGTTCGGAACGATCGCCCGCATTCCGCCGAGGGTGTAAAAGTCTGCGTATTTCTCGCCGGTAATCAGCCAGGTCAACGCGGCATAGTAGGCGTCGATCTCCCGATCGTAGCCGACAGAAGAATTCTCGAACGCGGACTTGACCCACTCAGTCTGCAGCTTCAGCGGTCCCAATGCGACCACGCCTTCCAGGCCCAGGCGTTCGCGATCCGTTTCGCTGTTGGCAGCCGCTCCTGGCGGCGCATTCACGGTAAGGAACGTGATGCCCCGCCCTTCGGTTCGGATGCCGCTGGTGAGAGCCGTGGTACCGGGAAGCGTGCCCGTAGTATAGCCGGCGCCCAGGTGCAGAACCGAGCCCGAGAGATTCGCCATCGGGGCGAAATTGAGCGCGCCGCGGACGATCATTTCTTTGTCGTCGGCGACTGCATTCGCTTCGTCCGTGTTCTTGCCGCTGCCGTTCATCGCCGCGACGGCGTACCCGAACGTGTTCTTGATCGGCTCGCCATGGATCATCAGGCCCTGATCCTTGGCCGGCACGAACGCGTTCACCAGCGAGCGTTCCTGGAAGTCAATGAATCGCGAGCTGGTCAGTTCCTCGAAGCTGAACGGCATCTTGAACGCGCCCATGCGAACCTGCACCGTGTCGCTGGCTTTGTAGTTCACATACGCGTACTCGAGCGTGCTGTTGGCGACGTCGCTGGTGACTTCGAACGTCCAATCGTTGTAGAGCTTGCCGCTGACTCCCAGATAGGCGCGGCGGATGTCGAAGGTGTCTGCGGTGTTCGCGTTGGTGGAGTCGATGTCGAACGAACGGAAATCGGCGTGAATCCGCCCGCTGAGCGAGATTGAATGCTGCTTGTCGCCGGACTCCCAGGAAAACCCGTCCTTGAACCTGCCGGTCAGTTCGCTTGGCGCGGACTCTGCCTTTTTTGCGGCTTTCTCTGCTTCATTGGCTTCCTTGAGCGCCTGGGCGCGCCGCTCGGCGCGCGCCTCGGTACGCATTTCCTGGAATTCCTCCTCGCTCAGGACGCCTTTCTCGCGCAGCTTTTCGATCAGCGTCTCGGTATCCGCGGCAAACGCGGGAGCGCAAAGGCCACAGAACAGCGCGGCCACTGAGGCCGCGAGCATGAGGCGTTTCGGCAAGGCCGGCGCCGGTCCGGCGTTTTTTGACCTGGTTTCAAATAGCATCGATTTCTCCTGGTGTTGAAAACTTGTGCACCGGCTGCGCAACAGCGGGCGCCCGGATTTCACGAGATGCGGCACGCGGACGAGAAGCCGCTGCCTCAACGGGAGCGAATTTTGGAGGGTGAATGTGACAATCTGATTACCGCAACATGTCACCTGCGTGACGGGAACATTGCCGCCGTGGCGGTCAGATCAGCCAGGCTGCGATCTGCAACAGCAGAATGATCAGAAGGACGGAGAGAACTCCGGTCAAAAGGCGGTTGTGGCGCTGCTGACTTTGCAGCAACGCCTCCATTGCCGCGCGCAGGTCGTCGGCGGGACGATCCGAAAGCGCGCGATGGACCAGGCGCGGCAGTTGCGGCAGGAGCGCCGCCCACTGTGGCACCTCGTTGCGAAGGTTGCGCAACAGGCCGCGCCAGCCGACCTGCTCCGACATCCAGCGCTCGAGATAGGGTTGGGCCGTTTTCCAAAGATCCAGGTCGGGATCCAGGTCCCTGCCCAGGCCTTCGATGTTGAGCAGGGTCTTCTGCAGCAGTACCAGTTGCGGCTGGATTTCGATGTTGAATCGGCGTGAGGTCTGGAACAGGCCCAGCAGCACCTTGCCGAAGGAAATCTCCTTCAGAGGTTTGTCGAAGATCGGCTCGCAAACGGCGCGAATCGCGGTTTCGAATTCGTCCACGCGGGTCTGCGGCGGGATCCAGCCGGACTCGATGTGGACCTGCGCCACGCGCCGGTAGTCGCGCCGGAAAAAGGCGAGGAAGTTCTGCGCCAGATAGTTCTTGTCCACCTCGGTGAGCGTGCCCATAATGCCGAAATCCAGCGCGATGTAGCGCCCGTCTGGCGCGACGAAGATGTTGCCCGGGTGCATGTCGGCATGGAAGAAGCCGTCGCGGAACACCTGGGTGAAAAATATCTCAACGCCGGCGCGCGCCAGTTTCGGGATGTCGATACCCTGTTCCCGCAGTTTTTCGACATGGCTTACCGGCGTGCCGCTCATGCGCTGCATCACCATCACCTGGCTGCTGCAATAGTCCCAGAAAATTTCCGGCACCCGCAGGAGCGGAGAGTCCTCGAAGTTGCGGCGCAGTTGGCTGGCGTTCGCCGCCTCGCGCAGCAAGTCGAGCTCGTCGTTGAGGTGCTTCTCGAATTCACCGACCACTTCTCGGGGCTTGAGGCGGCGGCCGTCCTTCCACAGCCGCTCGATCAATCCCGCGGCGACGTTGAGCAGCGCAATGTCTTCGACGATGATGCGGCCAATCCCCGGCCTGAGGATCTTTACCGCCACTTCACGCCCGCCGGGCAGTACCGCGATATGCACCTGCGCCACCGAGGCACTGGCGACCGCTGCTGCATCGAAGCGCTCGAACACTTCCGATGCTGGCTTGCCGTAGGCGCGCTCCAGGATCTGGAACACCTGTTCGGCCGCGAACGGCGGGACCTGGTCCTGGAGCTTCGCCAGTTCGTCGGCGATGTCCAGCGGGATCAGGTCGCGGCGGGTGGACAGCACCTGGCCGAACTTCACGAATATCGGCCCGAGTGCTTCCAGCGCGAGGCGCAGACGCTCTCCGCGCGGCCGCCCCAGGCGGCGCCAGAACAACAGCCCCGCGGTCAGCAGGCGCAAACCGCGCACCCGGGCATGGCCGAGGAAGAATTCGTCCAGCCCGAAGCGCAACGAGACATACACGATCTTGAACAGCCGCAGCAGGTGCATTACGGGTGACGGCGATTGCGCCGCGCGTCCTTTGTTTTTCTATCTGCCGTGGACTTGCCGCGACAGGCGCTCGATGCGCTTGTCCAGGCGCTCCACGGCATCGCGCATTTCGTCTACCTCCTGCAAGAACTCGGCGGCCTGCAAAGGCGTAACCAGTACCGCCTTCTCCTCGGTGAGATACTCCGCGGTGTTTTCGGCCATGCTCACGGCGGCCTGCTTCGGCCACGCGGCGGCCGCCCGTCCGGCCCGCGCGATGCGATGCGCCGCGATGTCGCCGATTACCCGGCTCAGGTCTTCCTCCACATCCCAGCGCAGATTGGACGCGACTTGGGAAATTAACGCGGCAAAATCGGTATCGCCGGCAACATCGGCCTTGCGCCAGGCTTCCTCGCCGTCGGCCAACACCTCGAGCAGCGTCAGGTACGTGAGCCGGATCGTCACCGCCGGCGAGGCTTCCGGTGGCGCCGGCTGCAAACTGCCGTCCGCCGCCACCGCGAACGCCAGCCGTGCTGGAAACACGTCGAATAGCGCGGTCTTGCCGGCATGTACGCGCAATTTATCGCGGGCCCACGGGGCGGACTCGAGCAGGTGATTGGCGAACGCGACGAACGCAGCGGCAAGCATCGTCTTTAAATTTTGTAGCCGCGGTGCAGCGCCACCACCCCGGCGCTGAGGTTGTAGTACTCGACTCGCGCACAGCCGGCCTGTTCCATCATCCGCTTCAGTTCTTCCTGCCCGGGATGGCGTCGAATCGACTCGGCAAGGTAGCGGTAGCTGTCCGCATCACCAGCCACCAGTTTGCCCAGCAGCGGCAGCACCTTCAACGAGAAGCCGTCGTAAAGCGGCTTGAGTGGCGCCCACACCTGAGAGAACTCCAGCACCAGCACGCGTCCGCCCGTGCGCAGCACGCGCCGCATTTCCGCCAGCGCGGTTTCCATGTGCGTCATGTTGCGTAGCCCGAAGCCCACCACCGCGCAATCGAAATAATCGCTCGGGAACGGCAGGCGTTCAGCGTCGCACTGCACCACCGGCACGACGCGGCCGCGGTCGAGCAGCCGGTCGCGCCCGCGCGCGAGCATCGCCCCGTTGACGTCGGTCAGCCACACCTGCCCGCTCACACCGACTCGCGCCGCGAACAGCGCGGAAAGATCCCCAGTGCCGCCGGCCACGTCCAGCACCCGACCGCCTTCCCTCACGCCGCTCATTTGCACCGCGAAGCGCTTCCACAGGCGGTGCATTCCCGCAGACATCAAGTCGTTCATCAGGTCGTAACGCTGCGCCACAGAGCGGAACACGCCGGCGACTTTCTTCGCCTTGTCTTCCTCTGCTACTTCCTGATATCCGAAGTGGGTGGGTTTCTTGTCCATGAAATTCAAGCGCTCACCGCAGAGCTATTCTTGTCAGAAAAGATCAGAGCTTCTTCCAGCCGGGTTTGGGCGGGGACTGGCCGGCGGCCGGCGCGGCCTCTCGGCTGGCGCCGTCTTTCTCCATCCGGTCCAGATATTCCTTCCACAACCTTTCCTTGTCTTCGCCAAATCCGTAAAGATA
>JAXIOX010000038.1:0-1703 GCA_045403275.1 Burkholderiales bacterium
CGGACAAGAGGCGAACGTCGAGGAAGGCACAGGCATCGGCCTGGTGGTGTGCAAGCGGCTGATCGAATTGATGGGGGGCGTCATAGGCGCGGAAAGCACTGTCGGGAAGGGCAGTGTCTTCTGGATCGAAATGAACCTGACGGCTGAACCACAACCTGCCGCCGGCGCAGCCGAACCCACGGCTGTCGCCCAGGCGCAAGTTCAAGCCGACGCGCAGTTGCGTACCCTGCTCTATGTCGAGGACAACCCGGCCAATCTGATGCTGGTCGAGGATCTCATCGCGCGCCGGCCCGATATCCGCTTGCTGAGTGCGGCGGACGGCAATCGCGGCATCGAGATTGCGCGCGCCTCCCGGCCGGATGTAATCCTGATGGACATCAATCTGCCTGGCATCAGCGGTATCCAAGCGCTGAATATCCTGCGCGCGGACCCGGCAACAGCGCACATCCCGGTGGTTGCCCTCAGTGCCAATGCCATACCCCGAGATATCGCGAAAGGTCTGGAGGCAGGATTCTTCCGTTATCTCACCAAACCTATCAAGGTCAACGAGTTCATGGATACCCTGGACGTGGCGCTGAAATTTGCGAAAACGCGATCGGCCCGCGCAAATAAGGAGAAAAAAGCATGATGGTTAGTGCATCCGACATTCTCAACGCCAGCATCCTGATTGTTGACGATCAGGAGTCGAATGTCAGTCTGCTTGAGCAATTGCTGCGTGAGGCCGGCTACACCTGCGTTGCCTCAACCATGAATCCACAGGAGGTCTGCGCGCTGCATCGCAAGAACCGCTACGACCTGATCCTGCTCGACCTGCAGATGCCCGGCATGGATGGGTTCCAGGTGATGGAAGGCCTCAAGACCAACGATGCGAACGGCTACCTTCCGGTCCTCGTGATCACCGCCCAACCCGGCCACAAGCTGCGCGCGTTGCAAGCCGGCGCAAAGGATTTCATCAGCAAGCCGTTCGATCTGGTCGAAGTCAAGACGCGCATCCACAACATGGTGGAAGTGCGGCTGCTGTACAAAAAACTCGAGGATTACAACAAGATGCTGGAGCAGACGGTGCAGGAACGGACCGCCGAACTGCGCGAAAGCGAAGCCCGCTATCGCAGCCTGACCGAACTGGCCTCCGACTGGTATTGGGAGCAGGACGAGAACGGGAACTTCACCAAGGTTTCCGGCCCGGTCCTTGAGATGCTCGGAATCCGGGTCCCTCCCTTGGCGGGAGAACCAAGCGGTGTTCAGGTGGCCGGCTGGAACGAGGCGGAGCGGGAGACACTGCAGGCCACCATTGCAGCCCGGCAGCCATTCCTGGATTTCGCCTTCGGCCGCGTCAATGCCGATGGCTCGCAACAAACGTTTCGGGTGAGCGGGGAGCCCATGTTCAACCGGTCCGCCCGCTTCATCGGGTACCGCGGAATCGGCGTGGAAACCACCGCAAAAAAATAGAATGTCGGATCCCGACGGTCAGCGATGTCATCACCCCATAGTCCGAATCAAAACCATCTTCTCGCCGCCCTGCCCACGGCTGAATTCGAGCCCTTGGCTGCGCATCTGGAACTGGTCCCGATGTTGCTCGGTGAAATCCTCTACGAACCCGGCGGACAGTTGCAGCACGCGTATTTCCCCACCACCGCCATCGTGTCACTGCACTACGTCACGGAGTCCGGCGCATCGGCAGAAATCGCGGGAGTCGGCAATGA
>JAXIOX010000233.1:0-7463 GCA_045403275.1 Burkholderiales bacterium
ATGGTCGACGTCCGGCAGAAATTCGACGCCGTGCATCTGGGCGACATTGCGGCCACGATTGCGAAGGAATTCCAGCGTCCCGAGGTGCGCGCCAGAGTCAAAGCCGGCCAGGCAATCGCGGTAGGGTGTGGCAGCCGCGGCATCGCCAATATCGCGACCATCGTGAAGTGCGTGATCCGCGAGCTGCAGGCGCTCGGCGCCAGGCCGTTCATCTTTCCGGCGATGGGCAGCCACGGCGCAGCGACCGCGGAAGGCCAGAAGAGAGTCCTCGAGGGTTACGGCATCACTGAAGCCGCCACCGGTGTTCCGGTCATGGCAACCATGGACACCGCGATCGTCGGCACGCTCGCCGACGGCACGCCGGTGCACATGGACCGTTTCGCCGCCCAGGCCGACGCCATCGTCGTAGTCAACCGCATCAAGCCGCACACCGCGTTTCGGGGCGCCACCGAAAGCGGCATCACCAAGATGCTGGCGATCGGCATCGGCAAGATCGTCGGCGCAGCGACTTATCACCAGCACGGCATGGACACCTTTCCCGAGCTGCTGCCAAGAGTGCGTGACGTGCACCTGGCGAGGCGCAACGTACTTTTCGGCGTGGGCATCGTCGAAAACGCGCATGACCAGACCGCCGCGATCGAGGTGATTCCCTCAGGGCGGATCGCCGAGCGCGAACCGGCGCTGCAGGACATGGCGAAGAAGCTGATGCCGCAGCTTTTCTTCGACGAAATCGATGTTCTGATTATCGACGAGATGGGCAAGAACATCAGCGGCGCGGGCTTCGATCCGAACATCACCGGCCGCAACCGCCGCGCGGTGCAATGGAGCTACGGCCCGCTCACCAAGAAAATCGTGGTCCTCGGCCTGACGCCCGAGACTCACGGCAACGCCACCGGAATGGGCGGGGCGGACATCATTACCATGCGACTGTTCAGGGAAATCGACGTGCCCTCGACCTACGCCAACATCATCACTTCGATGAACCTTGATGGCGGAGCGATCCCGATGGTGATGAACAACGATCGCGAGGCGATCCAGCTTGCGGTCAAGACCGTTGTGCGGGTGAAATCGCAGGACTGCCGGATCGTGCGCATCAGGAACACCCTCGAACTGGCGCAGATCCAGGTTTCCGAGCCGCTGCTGGCGGAAGTGCGCGCCCGCCCCGACCGTTTCCAGATCGCCTCCTCGCCTGCGCCCTTCGCCTTCGATGCCGGTGGACGGCTTGCTGCGCTTGCTTCCGCACACGAGGCGTCATCCAGGGCCGCGGCCGGGCGTTAGGTTACGCGCGCGTTTCGCATCCACGGCGCGCCAATGCGGAACTCGCTATTCCGGGAGGAAAAATGAAGAACCCTGTGCTCTTGCTCGTCCTTGTGCTGGCCGGCACCCCGGTATTTGCGCAGAACACCCCGCAGCAGGAAAAAATGAAGACGTGCAATGCCGACGCGGCGAAAAAGGAATTGAAAGGTGATCAACGCCAGGCGTTCATGAAGGACTGCCTCGCCGCCAAGACCGAGGCGAAGGAAGAGATGAGGGCAATGACTCCACAGCAGCAACAGATGAAGAAGTGCAACGCGGACGCCGGGGCCAGGAAACTCAAGGGCGGCGAACGCAAGAAATTCATGAGCGAATGCCTCAAGTCCTAGGGAAGCTCTGATCAAGGAGAATGGAAACATGGTACGACTGCTACTATTTCTGACGGCACTCTCGCTGGCCGTGCCCGCGATCGCGGACGATGACGACGATGACGACGAGGGCCGCGGTGGCGCGAAGAAAGCCCTCCGGGCCGATTGCGAGCGGCAAGCCAATAGACAGGATCTGATCGGCAAGGAGCGCAAGAAGTTCGTCAAGGAATGTTCCAAGGAAGGCAAGCGTGCCAAGCGGCGCGGCGAGGGTCGCGGCGAGACTGCCAGACCGGCCGCAACGCAGCCGGCGCAGCCCGCGGCGCGCCCGCCGACCACTACCGCTCCGGCACCGACTCCCGCGGCGCAACCTGGAACGCCTGCGGCGTCACCGCCCACCACCACCGCTCCGGCGCAACCGGCAGCGACCCCCACGTCGTCGCCGCCCGCAACAACACCGGCAGCCACACCGCAGCCTCCGAAACTGGTGCTGACTACCGAGCAGAAGCTGCAGAAGTGCACCGAGGAGGCGCAACGCGCCAACACCTTGGGACGCGCGCGAACGCAGTACATTGAAAAATGCATGGCGCGTTGAATTTCCGCCCGCCAAACGCTCGACGAACCCCGCGCAATGCGGGGTTCTTTTTTTTCGTCCCGGGAAGATCACCAAGTAACAACAAAACGAGATACAAAGTTGGTAGTACAAGGGGCCCCGGTCTTGGCTCCCTATGCGCCCGCTAACGGAGGGAGACGGCGGGGGGGTGAGGTGATCACGACCTTGTCGTTTACGACGGCGACCGGAACCGCGGTGAGTTTCGCACCGGCACAGGGGCCGTCGAAACATTCTCCGGTGGCAATCTTGAACATCGCAGTGTGATGCGCGCACATCAGAACTTCGCCGTCGAAGACGTGGAAGATGTCCGGCTCATAGTTGAGGGGCAGCGAAAAGTGCGGGCAGCAGTTGTGGTACGCGACCACGCCTGCGACGGTGCGCAGCAGCAGTACACGAAATGCCTCATGGCCTGTGCCGAACACCACTTCCTTGCCGCCGCCTTCCATTATTTCCTCCAGAACGCACAACGCTGTGCCCGGCGCCGGCGCGAACGGCAGCTCTTTCCAGTCGCTCATTTTGAACCAGCAGGAAATCTCAACGCCAAAGCACCAAGACACGCCGATGAAGCATCACCCGCGATCGTTCGCATGGTTCCAGATACCGTTTTGCGGACACTGCCGGGGCGTGGAGCCGGACACACAGGGAAGATGTGCAATCCGCCTCCCAGCAAAAACAACTGCGAAACAATCTGATTTCGCTTCTCCTGGCGTCTTTATGTCTTGGTGTTTCACAATTTGCTCAACTCCGCACCAGTTTGAAGTCGTACTCGGCAGTAAAGTACGGCGCAGCGGATTTCCCTCCGTCGGGTGTCGGACCTTCCAGGTGCGGCTTGAAGTCCACCACAAGAGAGTGCTTTACGCCGAAAACGGCGTCGGAATCCAGATACGCATCGCCTTCCACGAAAAGGTGGGTCGCCACCTTCTCGTATCCCGGCGCGGAAACGATCGCGTGAACATGCGCCGGACGGTACGGGTGGCGGCCCATCCGCAGCAGCATCTTGCCCACCGGCCCGTCGGTGGGAACCGGGTAACTCACCGGCTTCACCGTGCGAAAACCGTAGCGCCCATCCGCCGCTGTGGTGAATTTGCCACGGGCGTAGGACTCGTTTCCGCCCGGACGTTGAACGTCGTAAAAACCTTCGCCATCGGTCTGCCAGACGTCGATCGTCGCGCCGGCGATCGGTTTGCCGCCCACGTCGAGGACGCGCCCAAAAACGTAGGCCGGCTCGCCAGCCGCATCCCCCGCAATGTCGGACCACATCGGCATGTCCCTGGCGCCCGCAACATAGAACGGGCCCAGCACCGTCGTTTCCGTCGCGCCACCGGGTTTTCGGTGGTTGATCGCATCCACCAGCATGGACACGCCCAGCGTGTCGGAGAGCAGGATGTACTCCTGGCGTTTGCCGTCGCACTTCTGCCCGGTAGCGGTGAGAAAGCGGATGCCGGCAAACCATTCCTCCTCGGTCAGCTGGGTCTCGCGCACGAAGGCATGCAAGTGCCGCACCAGGCTCTCCATGATTTCCTTGAAGCGCGCTTCGCCCGCATGTTCGAGCGTGGCCAGCACAGCATCAGTGAGATTGGCTTCATTCAGGTTTCGCATGAGTTAGTGACTCCAATCGTGACTCGGACTTCCGAAGGTCCAAACACCATGACAAGAACAGATCTCACCGCGGAGCAACCGTGTTGTGTTAACTGATAACGAGCTGCTCATTCCAACGACTATGGGTCTTAACCATGGCGTTGAGGATGATCAGGATTTTGCGCATACACGCGACGATGGCCACCTTGGCGGGTTTGCCAGCCGCACGCAGGCGTTGGTAGAACTGGCGAATTGTGGTATTGGCGCGGATGGCGGTGATGGCCACCATGTACAACGCCGCGCGTACCTGGCCACGCCCGCCAAAGATCGCTCGGGTGCCCTTGCGTTTGCCCGAATCGCGTGCCAGCGGCGCCACACCCACGAGTGCGGCGATGCGCTTGCGGTCCAGCGTCCCCAACTCGGGCAGATCGCCAATAAGGGTACGCGAGCTCACCGGGCCGACGCCCTTGAAGGAGCGCAGCAAATCTTCCCGGGCTCGCCACAACGGCGAGCGCTCAATGTGCTCCCCGACCTGGCGATCCACATCGGCCAACAGCCGTTCGTAGAAGACGATCGCCTCGCGCAGGCTCTTCCTGACCGCCTCGGTGTGCGCCATCCCCAAGCGATTCTTCTCGGCAACCAGGCCTGCCACGATCTGGCGCCGACGCAACATCAACTCATCGAGCAGTTGCTGCTGCGCATCGGGCAGCGCACGCGGCTCGGGCTTGATCGCCGCCCCAAAATGGGCCAGCACGCGCGCATCGAGCCGATCCGTCTTGGCCAGAATTCCCTTGGATCTCGCAAAGTCTCGCACCTGGCGCGGATTGACTACGCTCAACGCCAAGCCGGCCGCAGCCAGCATCGCCGCACACAGGCGTTCATAGCCACCCGTGGCCTCCATGACAATCAACTCTGGCTCAAGCTCCTTCATCTGCTTAACCAGACCCCCAACGCCGGCCTCAGTGTTAGCGCAACTGAAACACCGCCCCGAATCGTGCACCGCCACATCGAGCCTATCCTTGCTCACGTCGATTCCGATGTATCGCTTCATGATCCCCTCCATGCCCGCCCTTGCATCATGCGGTCTTTATCCGTCCAACCGTTCGAGCTACAGCGAGGAATGCGCATGCCGCCCCATGCTCCGCGACGGCGTTTCCCACCAGGACGCAAACGAGCTGACATGCGCCGTGCCTCCGTCATATAAACCTGAGACACATAACCTGTACATCCCGATGCCGTACTACTATTCTGAACCGAACGAAACATACAAGGACGCGAAGGACGCAGAGGAAAACAAAAGACGAGGAAAGACGAATTGCGGATAGACGCGATGTGACTGTTCGTGATCCTCAACCGCCAATTTCGACTTTGTGGGAGCATGCGCCAAATTGAGCCTTTTACACGCCTTTGTTTTTTGCCCTTGTTCGTCCTCCGCGTCCTCTGCGTTAAGCACTTAAAAGGATACGAACCGTGAACAGCCTCATGACAGCCGGCGCAAGATTCCGGGCCGCAGTCGCGGCGGAAAAACCGCTGCAGGTGATCGGCACGATCAACGCTTACCATGCCCGGCTCGCCGAGCGCACCGGCTATAAGGCCATCTACCTGTCCGGCGGCGGTGTCGCCGCGGGTTCGCTGGGAGTGCCCGACCTTGGCATCACCGCGCTCGATGACGTTCTTACCGACGTACGCCGCATCACCGACGCGTGCGGCCTGCCGTTGCTGGTGGATGCGGACACCGGCTTCGGCGGCGCCTTCAATATCGCCCGCACCGTCAAGTCGCTGATCAAGTTCGGCGCCGGCGCAGTGCACATCGAGGACCAGGTCCAGGCCAAGCGCTGCGGCCACCGGCCCGGCAAGGAAATCGTCTCCCGTGACGAGATGGTGGACCGTATCAAGGCGGCGGTGGACGCTCGTACCGATCCGGACTTCGTGATTATGGCGCGCACCGACGCGCTCGCCGTCGAAGGCCTCGACGCAGCGATCGAGCGCGCCCGGGCCTGCGTGGAAGCCGGCGCCGACATGATTTTCCCGGAGGCGATGACGCAACTGTCGATGTACAGGAAGTTCACCGACGCGGTGAAGGTTCCGGTGCTCGCCAACATCACCGAGTTCGGCGCCACACCGCTTTTCACCGTGGAAGAATTGCGCGGTGCAAACGTCTCGCTGGTGCTTTATCCGCTGTCGGCCTTTCGCGCCATGAACAAGGCGGCGCTCAAGGTCTACGAGATCGTCCGCCGCGAGGGTACACAGAAGAACGTGGTCGATATCATGGAGACCCGCAGCGAGCTTTACGATTACCTCGACTACCACCGGTTCGAGTCGAAACTGGACCAACTTTTCGCGAAGGAAAAGGGAAAATGAGCGACGCGCCCCAACTCACCCCCAAGCCGAAGAAGTCGGTAGCGCTCTCCGGAGTCCCGGCCGGCAACACCGCGCTGTCCACCGTCGGGCGCACCGGCAACGACCTTCACTATCGCGGTTACGACATCCTGGATTTCGCCGAGGAAGCCGAGTTCGAGGACATCGCCTACCTTCTGGTGCACGGCAAGCTGCCCACGGTCGCCGAGCTGGCGGCTTACAAGCGCAAACTCAAAGCGCTGCGCGGCCTGCCCGCATCGGTTCAGGACATGCTGGAGTGCATACCGGCAAACACGCACCCCATGGACGTGCTGCGAACCGGCTGTTCGGCCCTGGGCGCAGTGCTTCCGGAACACCAGGACCACAAGCTCAGCGAGGCGCGCGACATCGCCGACCGGATGATAGCCAGCTTCGGTTCGATGCTGCTCTACTGGTATCACTTTTCGCATTCGGGTGGGCGCATCGAAGTCGAGACCGACGACGATTCGATCGCCGGTCATTTCCTGCACCTCCTGCACGGCAAGAAGCCGTCGGCGCTATGGGAGCGGGCAATGCATACCTCGCTGATCCTCTACGCCGAACACGAGTTCAATGCGTCCACGTTCACCGCGCGCGTCATCGCCGGCACCGGCGCCGACATGTATTCGGCGGTAGGCGGCGCGATCGGCGCGCTCAAGGGGCCCAAGCACGGCGGCGCCAACGAATTCGCCTTCGACACCATCGGGCGCTATGACAACCCGGACGACGCTGAAGCCGACATCATCAGGCGCGTTGCCGAGAAGCAGATCATCATCGGCTTTGGCCATCCCGTGTACACCACCGGTGACCCGCGCAACCAGGTAATCAAGGAAGTCGCGCGGCGGCTTTCGAAGGACGCGGGCGACATGAAGCTCTTCGACATCTCGGAGCGCGTGGAACAGGTCATGTGGCGCGAGAAGAAGATGTTCCCGAACCTGGACTGGTACAGCGCCACCAGCTATCACATGATGGGGGTGCCGACCGCGATGTTCACGCCGATCTTCGTCATCAGCCGCACCTCCGGCTGGACCGCACACGTGATCGAGCAGCGCATCGACGGCAAGATCATCCGCCCGAGCGCCAACTACATCGGGCCGGAAGACCTGAAGTTCGTGCCCATCGAGCAGCGGTGACCAGCCACCGCCGGGAAGAGGCGCCGGCGGCGTAACGCAAGTGGCGGGACGTCCGAAGTTTCCGATCGAGAGCGTGCTGCTGGGGGCGGTCCTGCTCCCGTGGTGGAATCGTCGCCGCTTTCTGTCGGCGCTGCTGGTTCCCGG
>JAXIOX010000276.1:0-8610 GCA_045403275.1 Burkholderiales bacterium
ATGGGAGCGCCGCGCGCCTGCGGCGGCGGGATTCGATACGGCGGCCCTGGAAGAGGCGATCCGTTACGCACAGCTAAACGAGGCGCCGTGGGAGCGTGACGTGCTCAAGCAGATTCAGAAAGATGTGGCCAGCGAGCCCTACCCGGCGATCCTTGGCGAGACTAAGGAGCGCGGCGGCCCTGCCGGAATGGTCGTGCGCCATGGTTATTTGGTGGCGCAGTGGGGCGATATCGACCGCGTGGACATGAGCTTCAGCGTGGCGAAGAGCTACCTGTCAACGGTCGCTGGACTGGCAATCGATTCCGGACTGATCGGTGATGTGCACGATCGCGTGCACGACTACGTGCAGGACGGCGGCTTCGACGACAGCCACAACCGCAAGGTTACCTGGCATATGTTGCTCAACCAGACCAGCGAATGGGAGGGCACGCTCTGGGACAAGCCGGACGTGGCGGACCGGCGCAGGGGCTATGACCGCAAGCTGCGGGCGCCCGGCACGTTCTGGGAATACAACGACGTGCGCGTCAACCGGCTGGCGCTGGCATTGCTGCGGGTATACCAGCGACCGCTGCCGGAAGTGCTCAAGGAAAAAGTGATGGACCCGATCGGTGCTTCAGGTACCTGGGTCTGGCACGGCTACCGCAATTCCTATGTCGAAATCGGCGGCCGGCGCGTGCAGTCGGTGAGTGGAGGCAGTCACTGGGGCGGAGGTTTTTGGGCCAGTACCCGCGATCACGCCCGCTTCGGTTACTTGCTGCTGCGACGCGGGGAATGGAATGGCAGGCGTATCCTGTCCGAACGCTGGGTGGACATGGCGATTCAGCCCACCGAAATCGCCCCGAACTACGGCTACTTGTGGTGGTTGTCCCGGAACGGCCGCGGAATTTTTCCCAGTGCGCCGGAGTCAAGTTTCTTTGCCTTGGGCTCGGGCGGCAACATGATCTGGATTGCGCCGGAGCACGATCTGGTGGTGGTCACGCGTTGGCTGGATATCCCGAAGCTGGACCGGTTCATCGGCCAGGTGAGCGCGGCATTGCAAGCCGAAACAAAAAATTAAATCTTGATCTGCCAATGGGTTAACTGACCATCCACTGCCCGGGAGCTGCCTTGGGTTGACTTGTAGAAGTTCAATCTCTATACTCGGTTTACAGATTAGATTCAGTCTAACTCCTGTACCGGAGCCCGAATTCCAGGCGCCGGTTCTCCAACCGCAATCGACTTGAATCACTGTACGGAGGCCAAGATGAAAGCACTGAAGGGTTCCAACACCGAGAAGAACTTGAAAGACGCGTTTGCCGGCGAATCCCAGGCAAATCGCCGTTATCTGTATTTCGCAGCGAAAGCCGACGTGGAAGGCCAGAACGACGTCGCGGCGGTTTTCCGTTCCACCGCCGAGGGTGAAACGGGTCACGCGCACGGACATCGCGAGTACCTCGAAGCCGTGGGTGACCCGGCGACCGGGCTGCCGATCGGTAAGTCGCGCGAAAACCTGAAAGCCGCGATTGCCGGCGAGACCCACGAGTACACAGACATGTACCCCGGCATGGCCAAGGGCGCCCGCGACGAAGGTTTCGACGAGATCGCGGACTGGTTTCAAACCCTTGCCAAGGCGGAGCGCTCGCACGCCAACCGTTTTCAGAAGGCCCTGGACGCGCTGGCAGACTGAGCATTTAGGTAAGGCGTGAGGCGTGAGGCGTAAGAGCCGACACGCCCTCAGCCCTGCGTATTGAACACGCCTCACCCCTAACCCCTCACACCTCACGCATTCATGACTTTTCGCGAAGGCAGTCTGGAAGCGCCCACCAGACATCCCATCGACTGGAACTCGCCGGAGTTCTACAACGAAGACAAGGTGTTCGAGGAAATGCACCGCGTCTTCGACATCTGTCACGGCTGTCGCCGTTGCGTGAACCTGTGCACCACATTTCCGACGTTGTTCGACCTTATCGACGAGGGCAGGACCGGCGAGTTGGACGGGGTGGCGAAGCCGGATCTCTGGAAGGTCGTGGACAAGTGCTATCTGTGCGACATGTGCTACATGACCAAGTGCCCGTACGTGCCGCCGCACCCCTGGAACCTGGATTTCCCGCACTTGATGCTGCGCGCCAAGGCGGTGAAGTTCAAAAAGGGCGAAGCCCGGTTTCGCGACAAACTGCTCACCAGCACCGACGCCGTCGGCAAGCTCGCCTCGATTCCTGTAGTGGTTCAGGTCGTCAACGCGGTGAACAAGTCCAAGGCCGCGCGCAAGGTTATGGACTCGTTGCTGGGGGTGCACAAGGATCGGGTGCTGCCTGAGTACAGCAGTGCCCGATTCCGCAGCCATGCAAGACCGGATTCCTCGTTCCCGGTCAGGGACGGCAAGAACACGCGGGGCAAGGTGGCGATCTTCTCGACCTGTTACGTGAACTACAACGAGCCCGGCATCGGCCACGATCTGCTCAGGATTCTTGCCCACAACGAAGTGCCGGCGATCGTCGTGGAGAAGGAATCCTGTTGCGGCATGCCCAAGCTGGAGCTGGGTGATCTCGACACGGTGCAGAAGCTGAAGCAAACCAACATACCGCTGCTGACGCGGCTCGCCAATGAGGGCTACGCTATCCTTACCGCGGTGCCATCCTGCACCCTGATGTTCAAGCAGGAATTGCCGCTCATGTTCCCGGACGATACCGAAGTGAAGGCCGTGCAGGAGGCGATGTTCGATCCCTTCGAATACCTTATTCTGCGACACAAGGATGGCCTGCTGAAGACCGACTTCAAGAAGGCGCTGGGCAAGGTGTCGTATCACGTTCCGTGTCACCTGCGGGTGCAGAACATGGGGCAGAAGACGCGCGAGATGTTCGAGCTTGTGCCGCAGACCCAGGTCAACACCGTCGAACGCTGCGCCGGGCACGACGGCACCTGGGGCGTGAAGAAGGAGTTCTTCGACGAATCGATGAAGATCGGCAAACCGGTGTTCCGCCAGATGGCGGCCACCGAGCCCGATTACGTCAGCTCGGATTGCGCCATCGCCGGTCGTCACATCAAGCAAGGCATCGCCGACAGCGGATTGGAAAAGGGCAACGCGGAGAAGCGCCATCCCCTGACATTGATCCGCATGGCTTACGGACTGTGAAGGCCGGGATGTTGGCGACGAACACCACCAAGAGTTCAGAAATGGCTGTTATTACCGCCGAAAGCCTGATGTCACTCGAGCAGTACTCGAAAGCGCGCAGGGATTTTCGCGCCAAAGTGCTGGCCCACAAGAAGAACCGGACGGTTCACGTGGGCGAGCACATCACCCTGGTGTTCGAGGACGAGCTCACCATGCGCTACCAGATCCAGGAGATGTTGCGGATCGAGCGCATATTTGAGGAGCAGGGCATTCGCGACGAACTCGATGCCTACAACCCGCTGGTTCCAGGCGGCAGCAACTGGAAGGCCACCATGCTGATCGAGTACCCCAACGTCGAGGAGCGCAGACTTGCGCTGGCGAAATTGATTGGGATCGAGGACCGAATCTGGGTCGGGATCGCGGGTCACCCGCGGGTGTACGCGATTGCCGACGAAGACCTGGAACGCGAAAACGAGGAGAAAACTTCGTCGGTGCATTTCCTGCGTTTCGAACTCACGCCACCGATGAAACAGGCGTTGAAGGACGGCGCCGGCCTTTCCGTCGGCGTTGACCATCCCAACTACAAGGCATCGGTTGACGCGGTTGCCGCCGGGGTGCGGAGTTCGCTGCTCAACGACCTTGTTTTTTAAGTTTCGCTCGACAGCAAGTACAATAGCGGCAGCCTTTCCGGCTGCCGCATTTTTTGAACCGACTGCTTCGAGGAAAGCCATGCTAGTAGCGCCCATGGTCGGCATGCTTGAGGAACGTCTGAGGCGCCTGCGCCTGCCGCTGAGCCTCACGCTCTGGAACGGCAGGACCATCCAGTCCGGTGGTGACAGCCCGGAACTGCGGCTGACCGTGCGTTCGCCGCAGGCGCTGGTGTCGCTGATCAAACCCAGTCTGGGCAAGATCGCCAGGAGTTACGTGGAGGGCGATCTCGATCTCGACGGCGACATTCGCAAGTCGGTGCGTATCGGCGAGCAACTGGTGGCCGGAGACGCCGGGGCCTACCGCCGGCGCTCCGACATCTGGAAGTGGTGGCGGCACACCCGTCCCGCCGACCGCAAGGCGATCCAGCACCACTACGACGTGGGCAACGACTTTTACGGTCTCTGGCTTGACAGGAATCGGGTCTATTCCTGCGCCTATTTCAGGAAACCCGATGATTCGCTGGATCTCGCGCAGGAGCAGAAACTCGAACACATCTGCCGCAAGCTCGACCTGAGGCCCGGCGAACGCTTCCTCGACATCGGCTGCGGCTGGGGCGGCCTGGTCCTGTGGGCGACACAACATCATGGCGTCAAGGCGCTCGGCGTCACGCTCTCGCAAGAGCAGCATACGTATGCGACCGAGCGCATCAGCGCGCTGGGACTCGATGGCCGCTGCGAAGTGCGGCTGATGGACTATCGCGACGTGCCGGAAGACCAGCCTTACGACAAGATCGCGAGCGTCGGCATGTTCGAACACGTGGGCAAACGTAATCTGCCGGAGTATTTCGGCAAGGTTTTCCGCTTGCTCAAGCCGGGCGGAATGGTCATGAACCATGGCATCACCACCAATTCGCTTGAAGACGCTGCGCTTGGCAGCGGCATCGGCGATTTCGTCGACGAATATGTATTTCCCGGCGGCGAGCTGGTGCATATCTCGCGGGTCCTGGGTGAAATGTCGCAGCAGGGGCTGGAGGTCTGGGACGCGGAGTGCCTGCGGGAGCATTATGCGAAGACGCTGTGGCACTGGGTGAGCAGGCTGGAAGCGCGCCAGGAAGAAGCGCGCAGGATCGTGGGTGAAAAACGCTTCCGCACCTGGCGCATCTACATGGCGGGGTCGGCGCATGCGTTCGACCGCGGCTGGATTTCGATCTTCCAGATCCTCGGGGCCAAGCCTCTTGCCGACGGCTCGATGCCTTATCCGCTCACCCGCGAGCATGTATACAGATGAAGGCGCATGACGCTGCAACAATCACATCTTGGTGATTCATCCCGCTTGGCCGCAGCTGTCCTGTTGTTCGGGTTTGCGCTGTGCATCGACGTCAGATCTGCGGCGGCGCAGCGCGGCATGCCCGAGGACATCGGCGGCGTGCCCGAGGAGAAGGAATTCAAGGAAGATGAATTGAAGCTTCCCGCTTTTCCGGACGATGCGGCCTTGATCGAATTCCGGCCAAGGGGCCACTCGAAAAACCGCTTCTATGTCGACCGCAATTCCGTTTCGCTGGGAACGGACTGGGTGGTGCGCTACACCGCGGTTATCAAGTCACCCTCGGGTGTCGCCAATGTCAGCTACGAAGGCCTGCGCTGCAAGACGTCGGAGTACAAGGTGTATGCGTACGGCACCCGTAGCCAAACATGGTCGGATGCCCGCGACCCCAAGTGGCAGCACGTTGGCAACACTGCAGCCAATTTCCGCTACTCGTTATGGATTGACTATCTGTGCGACGACGAGGCCGTCGGAGGACGAAACGCGAAAGAGCTGATTGTCAGGCTCGAAGGCGATCCGCTCAACAACTTCGATCTGAAGCAGCGGTAGGCCGCCTTTAGGAACAAGACGAGGTTGTAATTCCGGCACGCTCTGCGAGCTTAACCTGACCGCTTTCTGCGATCAGGTTAGCCTTCACTGCAATCGTGTGCTGCTAGAGCAGCACAAGATTGTGGCTACCACGTAACGCGGCAAGGCCGCATTAGTGTCCGCCGTAACTGATTCCTGCTCTGAGAATTTCAGAGCAGCACTAAATTATCTCGGTGGATCAATTCCGGTTCGTCGACGTAGCCTAGCCGCGCTTCGATTTCGTGGCTGGGAGCCTTGAGGATGCGGCGGGTTTCCGCCGAACCGTAGTTCACCAGCCCACGGGCGATTTCGTTGCCTTGGGGATCGAGGCAGCTCACTACTTCCCCGCGCTCGAATTCCCCGGTCAGTTCGTATACGCCGATCGGCAGCAGGCTCTTGCCGTCTACCTTCAGTGCCCGCACCGCGCCGTCGTCGAGCTTGAGCTTGCCGCGCACCTGCAGATGGTCGGCCAGCCATTGCTTGCGGGCGGCGAGCGTCATGGTCTCGGCGATCAACTGCGTGCCGATGGCTTCGCCCCCGGCGAGTCGCACCAGAACATCCGGCTCGCGTCCCGAAGCGATGATGGTGGCGGCGCCACTGCGGGCCGCGCGCCGGGCCGCAAGCACCTTGGTGAGCATGCCGCCGCTGCCGAGATGACTGCCCACGCCGCCCGCCATTTTTTCCAGGCCGGAATCGTCGGCCCTGGCTTCGCTGATCAGTTGTGCGTCCTTGTGACGGCGTGGATCCTTGTTGTACAGGCCGGACTGGTCGGTGAGGATCACCAGGACATCGGCCTCGATGAGATTGGTCACCAGCGCCGCCAGGGTGTCGTTGTCGCCGAAGCGGATCTCGTCGGTCGCGACGGTGTCGTTCTCGTTGATGATCGGGATGACTTTGAGCTCCAGCAGCGTGCGCAGCGTTGAGCGCGCGTTCAGATAGCGCTTGCGGTGGGACAGGTCATCGTGGGTCAGCAGGACCTGTGCGGTGTGCATGCCGTGCTTGCGGAAACACGACTCGTAGGCTTCGACCAGACCCATCTGCCCTACCGCAGCGGCGGCCTGCTGTTCGTGCAGCGCATGCGGGCGGCGCTTCCAACCCAGGCGCTTCATGCCTTCGGCGACCGCGCCGCTGGAGACCAGCACGACCTGCTTCTTGCGATGCCTGAGCTCCGCGATCTGCTCGGCCAAACGCGCGAGCGCGGCCTGGTCCAGCCCCTGGCCTTCATTGGTGACCAGGCTGCTGCCGACCTTGACGACCAAACGTTTCGCTTCGGCGACGAGGGATTTCATGAGATGACCGCGGTGGTCCCGGCGATGCTATTCGGCGTCTTCTGCGGCTTCGGCCGGCTCGACGCGGGCATGGCGCTGGAGATGTTCCATGATTGCGTAGGTCAGCGCGCGGCAACCTTCTCCGGTGAGCGCCGAGATGATAAAGCTTTTTTCGGGCGCGGCGACGGCGCGCGCATATTCCGACAGGAAATCCCGGACTCGTTCCTCGCGCTCTTCTGGCGCGATCAGGTCCGCTTTGTTGAGCACCAGCCAACGCGGCTTGCGATAGAGCGACTCGTCGTACTTGCGCAGTTCCTCGACGATCGCGCCCGCGTCGTGCACCGGATCGGCACCATCGTGAAGCGGCGCCAGGTCCACCAAGTGCAGCAACAGGCGCGTGCGCTGCAGGTGGCGCAGGAACTGATGGCCGAGCCCGGCACCTTCGGCGGCGCCTTCGATCAATCCGGGGATGTCGGCGACCACGAAACTGCGATTCTCGTCCACGCGCACCACGCCCAGGTTCGGGTGCAGGGTCGTAAACGGATAGTCGGCAACCTTGGGACGTGCGGCCGAAACCGAGCGGATGAAGGTGGACTTGCCGGCGTTCGGCAGACCCAGCAGCCCGACGTCGGCGAGCACCTTGAGTTCCAGCTTCAGGGTCCGGCTTTCGCCCGGTTCTCCCGGCGTGCATTGGCGCGGCGCTCGGTTGGTGCTCGACTTGAAATGGATGTTGCCGAGCCCTCCCTGGCCGCCCTTGGCGAGCAGGGCGGTCTGTCCATCGGCGGACAGATCGGCGAGCACTTCGCCGATGGCGAAGTCGCAGATCACGGTGCCGACCGGTACCCGCAGCGTGATGTCGTCGGCCGCCTTGCCGTAGCAATCCGAACCCTGGCCTTTCTCGCCATTGCGGGCACGGTGGATGCGCGCGAAGCGGTATTCCACCAAGGTGTTGATGTTGCGGTCGGCCACCGCACGGATGCTGCCGCCGCGGCCGCCGTCACCACCGTCCGGCCCGCCGCGCGGAATGAACTTCTCGCGCCTGAACGAGGCGCTGCCATCCCCGCCCTTGCCGGCGTGGACTTCAATGGTCGCTTCGTCTACGAATTTCATATCTCGATAAGTACGATTTAGCCGCCAAGGCGCCAAGGGCGCCAAGGGAAACCAATAGGAGCTTGAAAAGTGAATTCCCGGCATCGCTTCACGTTGGTTGCCCAGATCGTGTGAGAGTGAATGCGCGGGTTCACCTCTTGCTTCTTTCCAATCCCGGTTTTTCTTGGCGCTCTTGGCGCCTTGGCGGCAAAACAGAAATAAAAAAGCCCTACCGGAAAGGATAGGGCTTCTTGCTGAAAGCGGGAAACCTTACGCCGGCAGGACGCTGACGACTTTTTTATTGTCCGGGCCCTTCACCGCGAATGTCACTTTGCCGTCGATCTTGGCAAACAGGGTGTGATCCTTGCCCATGCCGACATTTTCTCCTGCATGAACCTGGGTTCCGCGCTGACGCACGATGATGCCGCCTGCCGGGATGACCTCGCCGCCATAGCGCTTCACGCCCAGACGCTTGGATTGGGAGTCGCGGCCGTTGCGCGAGCTGCCGCCTGCTTTTTTGTGTGCCATTTGCTCTTCTCCTTAGCCCGAGATCTTGTCGATCTGGATCTCGGTGTAATTCTGCCGATGACCGCCGTGCTTGCGATAGTGCTTGCGGCGGCG
>JAXIOX010000129.1:0-3153 GCA_045403275.1 Burkholderiales bacterium
AGTCACCCCGCTTTTAACCCCAATTTCTTTTTTGCCTCGTTTTTGCTTTTCCTCCGCGCCCTCTGCGTCCTCTGCGGTGAGAGCTTGGGTTAGTCCGGCTGCGACTATTCGCTGTGCTAAACTCGACTGCACCTCTAGAAAGTCATCAATGCGCCGCCTCTGTGTCCTGGTCCTGCTCGCGTTCCTGATCTCCGCCTGCGGCCAGAAGGGTCCGCTCTATCTGCCGAAGGAAGAGCAGAAGCCCAGAAAAACCGAAGAAGGAACCATCGAGAAGTGAGTTTTTTCTCCCAGCGCAACGGCGCGCTGCACGCCGAAGACGTGCCGCTTTCGCGCATTGCCGAGGAATTCGGCACACCGTGCTACGTTTACTCGCGCGCGGCATTGACAGACGCCTTCCAGCGTTACGATCGCGCCTTTGGCGCGCGTGCGCACCTCATCTGCTATGCGGTCAAGGCAAATTCCAATCTGGCGATCCTCAATCTTTTCGCCCGCCTTGGCAGCGGATTCGACATCGTCTCCGGCGGCGAACTGGCGCGGGTCATCGCCGCCGGCGGAAATCCCGCGAGGACGGTGTTCTCCGGCGTGGGCAAGACCCGAGAGGAAATGCGGCAAGCGCTTACAGCAGGGGTTCTGTGTTTCAACGTGGAATCGGAAAGCGAGCTCGAGCGCCTCAACCAGGTCGCGAAGGAGATGGGCAAGAAGGCGCCGGTGAGCTTGCGGGTCAACCCCGACGTGGACGCCAAGACTCATCCGTATATTTCGACTGGACTCAAGGAAGACAAGTTCGGGGTGACGTTCGAGGATGCGCTGCGAATCTACCGCAAGGCGCATGCCGCGGCGAACCTGAAAGTCATCGGCATCGATTGCCACATTGGTTCCCAGCTCACCGAACTGGCGCCATTCCTGGACGCCTTCCGCAAGCTGGCGAACCTCGTCGACATACTGGCGTCGGAAGGTATCAGGCTGGACCATCTGGACTTGGGCGGCGGCCTGGGCATCCGCCACCGTGACGAGACGCCGCCCGAACCGGGTCAGTACGTAAAAGCGCTGCTCGATCTGGTTGGCGACCGCGAACAGCAGATTCTGCTGGAGCCGGGACGTTCCATGGTCGGCAATGCCGGCCTGCTGCTCACCAATGTCGAATATCTTAAGCATGGCGACGCAAAGAACTTTGTGGTCGTGGATGCGGCGATGAACGATCTGATACGCCCGGCTCTCTACGACGCCTATCACGAGATTCGGCCGGTTCGCGAATCCGCGAGTGGCACGAGCCGCTACCAGATCGTTGGCCCGATTTGCGAGAGCGGTGACTTTCTGGGCCACGATCGTGATCTCGCCGTACATGAAGGCGACCTGCTAGCCGTGATGTCCGCCGGCGCCTACGGCATGAGCATGAGCTCCAACTACAACTCGCGCCCACGTGCGGCCGAAGTGATGGTGGACGGCGGGCGCATTCATCTGATACGCGAACGCGAGCAGGTCGAAGACCTGTTCGCCGGAGAGCGGCCGCTGCCCTGATCCGTTTGCGCAGCGCGTGGAACTAACGTTGCGCAGGACGTTCTATTCTTAGGGAAGCTCACCGGCTGCAAATGATAAACTTTGCGTGGCCTCAGTTTCCCGGCAGCCAACGACAACATGATCGTTTTCAATCTTTCTTGCGAAAAGGCCCACCGATTTGAAGGGTGGTTCGGCTCGGCAGACGACTTTGCCGTACAGGTGAAGGGCGGAAGTATTGCCTGCCCGCTGTGCGGCTCCCTCGAGATCGCCAGGCAGCCTTCGGCGCCCTACGTCAGCACACGCGGCAGCGAACCGGCACAGGAACAGCAATCGGTCATGGTCGCCAATACCGCCCAGATTTTGCACAAGAAGTTTATCGAATACGTGCTCCAGAACACCGAGGATGTCGGCAGGCGGTTTCCGGATGAGGCGCGGCGGATTTTCTACAAAGAAGTTGCCGAGCGCGCAATTCGCGGCACTGCGTCGATGAAAGAAGTGACCGAACTTAAGGAAGAGGGAATCGACGTTGTCGCTGTTTCCGGCATTCCGGTTACGCCAGAGAAACTCCACTGAGGTTTTTTTGTTCCCGGAGGCGGGCGTGATATAACGCGCCATGCCTCCCCGTGGGCTTTCGTTCATCGTGCTCGCCGGCGCGGTCGTCGTGGTCTCGACCGCCTCGATCCTGATCCGGCTGGCGCAAGCCGAAGGCGCTTCTTCGCTCACCATCGCCGCGGTGCGGCTAGGGCTGGCCGCTGCGATCCTGGCGCCTTTCGCCTGGCTCAAAACTGGTCGGGAAATTATCACGCTGGGCCAACGCGAGCTGGGCCTGTGCCTGCTGTCCAGTCTGTTTCTGGCCATACACTTCTGGACCTGGATTTCCTCGCTGGAGTACACGTCGGTGGCTAGCAGTGCAGCGCTGGTTACCACCAATCCACTCTGGGTCGGGTTGGCTTCTGCGGTGCTGCTGCGCGAACGTCCCGCGCCTGTTGCACTCGCGGGCATTGCGCTCACCGTCGCCGGCAGCGTGCTGATCTTTGCAGCCGATCCCGCCGCAAGCGAAACAACGACGACAAACCCGCTCCTGGGCAATGCACTGGCGCTGGTCGGAGCGATCTCCGCGTCGGGTTATCTGCTGGTGGGGCGCTCGTTGCGCGCACGAATATCGCTCACCGCGTATGTCTGGCTGGCCTACACGGTGGCGGCGATGCTGCTGGTCGCCGCGGTGGCGGCAAGCGGCACCTCGCTGGCGGCGTTGTCGGTGCCGGCATGGGGATTCATGGCATTGCTTGCGATCGGCCCGCAGCTCGTCGGACACACCGCTTTCAACTGGGCCGTGAGACGGCTCACTGCCACCTTCGTCGCGCTCGCGATCCTGGGCGAACCGATCGGCGCCGCGATCCTCGCGTGGGTCTTCTTCGAAGAAGGATTCACCACGCTCCAGTTGATCGGTTTCGTGCTGTTGCTCGCCGGCATCTTCGTCGCCGCGCGCGGCGAGAAGTCGCCGGGCGTCTGACTGAATCAAGGATCTCATCACCAAGGCACCAAGGGAATGCGAAGCCGGGAAAGATCCCGGCCGGTGTGCGGCCTTTTGGGTCCCGTGGGAAACTTCCGGTGATTCGGCGAAAGGCAATTCAGGTCCCGGGGGTTTTGCCTTTC
>JAXIOX010000305.1:0-14667 GCA_045403275.1 Burkholderiales bacterium
CCTCGGTCGCGCATGTGGAACCTGATCAGAGCTTCCTTAAATCAGACAGAGCACGCCACGCCGGATCTGATCCCCCAGTTGCGCCGCATTCGCCAGCCCTGCAATACCGAAACCGAGCACCAGGCCACCGGAAACCCAGCGAACCATGCGACCCTGAAACCAGGATCGCGCACGTCTCAAAAACAATCCGGCCAGCAGCAGATTGGGTAATGTGCCCAAACCAAAAGCGAGCATCAGCGCCGCGCCGTTCGCCGCACCTCCGCTCACCAATGCAATCGCCAGCGCGCCGTAGGTCAACCCGCATGGCAACCAGCCCCAGAGCGTTCCGACCGCAAACGCACGCGGCACCGTGTCCACGGGCAGAAATCCCGCAGTGAGCGGGCTGATGTGCCGCCACAGCCGGCGCCCCGCCGATTCGAGCCTGGTCACCAGCGAGGACCATCCGGCGAGGTACAGGCCGAGCAGGATCAGCATCAGATTGGCGAGCACGTAGAGCGCGAGTTGCAGCGGCAGCACGTCGAAGTACAGCACCATCCCGCCGAGCGCGCCGGCGATCGCCCCGGCAAGCGTATAGCTCGCGATCCGTCCGGCGTTATAGGCGAGATGCAACCGCAAGCGCGAACCGGCTCCGGCGGACAAAGCACCGACAATACCGCCACACATGCCGGCGCAATGCCCGCCGCCGAGCAGTCCGGCAAAAAATACAGCAAGCAGCGTCGTCTCGGGCGCCATGTCTGCCTCAAATTACCCTGGAATAGCTTTCGCGTTGCCGGTGTTCCCGGAGATAGCGATCGAACACCATGCATACTACGCGCACCAGCAACCTGCCCTTTGGCGTCACCACGATCCAGTCGGGCTGCAGCTCGACCAGCCCATCCTGCTGAAGGCGCCGCAGGTCCGCGATCTCGATTGAAAAATAGTTGGCAAAGTCCACCAGATAGGACGATTCTATCGACTCGATCGAAAGCCGGAAATGGCAGGCCAGCGCCTGAATCACGGCGCGCCGGACCAGATCGTCCTTTGTCAGCACCAAGCCGCGCCACACCGGCAGGCGTCCGCCGTCGAGCGCCGCGTAATACTCCTCCAGAGTCTTCAGGTTCTGATAATAAGTCGGGCCGATGCGGCCGATTGCGGACATTCCCAGGCCAAGCATGTCGCACTCGGGGTGCGTCGAGTAGCCCTGGAAGTTGCGTTGCAGGCGGCCCTGGCGTTGCGCGACCGCGAGTTCGTCATCCGGTTTGGCGAAATGGTCCATGCCGATGTAAAGAAAATCCGCCCGCGTCAGGCGGCCGATCGCGAGCGTGAGGATCTGCAGCCTGGTCTCCGGCGACGGCAGCTCGGATTCGGCGATGCGCCGTTGCGGCTTGAACATCCGCGGCAGGTGTGCGTAGCTGTACAGCGCAACGCGATCGGGATCGAGAGCGAGTACCTTGTCGAGCGTGAAGTCGAAGCCGTCCAGCGTTTGCTTCGGCAAGCCGTAGATGAGGTCAAGGTTCACCGAGCGCATGCCGGCCGCGCGCGCCTCTTCGATCACGCGGCGGGTGACCTGTTCCGACTGAATCCGGTGCACCGACTTCTGCACGTCCGGATCGAAGTCCTGCACACCGATTGATACGCGGTTGAAGCCGAGTTCGGCGAGAAAACCCATCGTGCCGGGTTCGACGTTGCGCGGATCGACCTCGATGGAACATTCGAAGTCGGTGCGGCGCTCGAACTGCTCGTTGAAACTGCACATCAGTTCGTGCATTTCGGCGCGCGAAAGGAACGTCGGCGTGCCGCCGCCCCAGTGCATCTGGGAAATCGCGCGTTCGGCTCCCAGCGATTGCGACAGCAACGCAAGTTCCCTGGCGAGGTACTTGATATACTTCGCCGAGCGCCCGTGGTCCCGGGTCACCACCTTGTTGCACGCGCAGTAATAGCAAATCGTGTCGCAGAACGGGAGGTGCGCGTACACCGAAAGCGGTTGCTTGATACCGCCGATGTTGCGGCTGCCCAGCCAGTGCCTGCACTCCGCCTCGCCGAAGGCCTCGACGAAGCGATCCGCGGTCGGATAAGACGTGTAGCGCGGGCCGCTGACGTCGTAATTGCGAATCAGCACCGGATCGATTACCAGTTCCGAGGATGGATAACTCATTGCGCGAACCTATGTGTACGACAGCTCCCCCCAGAATTTCCAGGGAAAACTATGACAAACGCCGGACCGGCGGCCTTGACCTGAATCAACCAAGGCTCGCGTACTCCAGTTGCGGGCGAGGGCTAGAATGACCAGTCGCGCGCGGGCAGGGCATTCCCTGCGCTGGCTGAAGCCCTGGATGATTGCGGCCGGGGTTGCCGGCGCGGCAGGGATCGTGGTGCTCAACTTCACCGCCGTGCAGTTCGCAGACGACATGCCCTGGCTTGCAGCCACCGACCTGGTGGTCGATCTTGCCATTGTCGGCGCGGGCATCTTCGCGGTGGTGAGGGTCGCGATGAGCGCCGAAGCCGAATCGGCGCGAATGCAAGATGCGCTCAGTGCCACCCGGGCACGCCTGGCCGCCATCGTCGATTCGGCAATGGACGCGATCATCACGGTGGACGAATCCCAGCAAATCGTGCTGTTCAACCGTGCCGCAGAGCAGGTATTTCGCTGCCGTCGCGAGGAGGCTTTGGGCACCGCGCTCGATCGCTTTCTGCCGGCACGGTTTCGCGCCGCGCACCGCGGCCACATCGAGCAGTTCGGGCGCACCGGCGCCACCAGCCGGCGCATGGGCGACGTGACGACGTTATGGGCGCTGCGCGCCGGCACCGGCGAGGAATTCCCGATCGAGGCCTCGATATCGCAGGCGACCGAAGGCGAACGGCGCTTCTACACCGTGATCTTGCGCGACATCACCCTGCGCAAGCAGTATGAGGACGAGCTCACGCGCCGGCAGGAGGAACTGCGCGCGCTGTCGGCACAGGTCCTCGAGGCGCGCGAAGAGGAAAAGACCCGCATCGCCCGCGAATTGCACGACGAACTCGGTCAGTTGCTCACCGCGCTGAAAATGGACCTCGGCTGGATGCAGGAACGCCTTCCCGGCGGCGACCCGGATCTCTCCGCCAAGGCCGCAAAGATGGGCGAAACGCTGAATCAGACCGTCACTTCGGTGCGGCGCATCGCCGCCGATCTGCGGCCGCTCATGCTCGATGACCTCGGGCTGCCCGACGCCACCGCCTGGCTGATTGAGGACTTCGCACAGCGCTCCGGCGTGAAGTGCGATTTCCAGATGGCGCCCGGAGAGGAATTTGCCGGCCTGGAACGCAATCTCGCGAACACCGTGTACCGTGCGCTTCAGGAATCCCTGACCAACATCGCCCGCCATGCGCAGGCCCGCAATGCGTGGGTCCTGCTCGCCGCCGACGATGACGAGATCCGTCTCGAAATCGAAGACGACGGCCGCGGCATCGCTCCCGAAGATCTGGCGAAATCACGTTCGCTCGGCCTCAAGGGCATGCGCGAGCGCGTTTTCTACGTTGGCGGCACGCTCGAAGTCGGGCGGGCCCCGCGGGGCGGGACCAGGGTGGCATTGCGCGTGCCGCTGAATTCGCGCCGCGAAAGGTTCGGGGCATGATCCGCCTGCTCCTGGCCGACGATCACCAGCTCGTGCGCGACGGGCTCAGGCAAATCCTCGCTGCCGTTCCCGACATCGAAGTTGCGGCCGAAGCGGCGACCGGCGACGAAGTCGTGGCGCTGGTGAGGGCCGATGATTTCGATCTGGCGCTGATCGACATGTCGATGCCCGGGTTGGCGGGCATCCAGCTTATCAAGCGCATCAAGCTCGAGCGACCAAAGCTGCGTATCCTGGTGCTGTCCATGCACGGGGAACATCAGTATGCGGCGCGCGCGCTCAAGGCAGGCGCCTCCGGCTATCTCACCAAGGACAGCGCCTCCGGGCAACTTGTCGGCGCCATCCGCAAGGTCGCCTCGGGCGGGGTGCACATTACCGAAGCGGCGGCGGCGAGCCTCATGGCGGACACCCGCAAGGACGACGCGCCCCCGCATACGCAGCTGTCCGACCGTGAATTCGAGATTTTTCGCATGCTGGCCGCGGGACGTGGACCGACCGAGATCGCCGGGCGGCTTCACCTTTCGGTCAAGACCGTCAGCACGCACAAGACCCGGATTCTGGAAAAGATGAATATGGCCAGCGGCGCAGAACTCGTTCGTTACGCACTGGAGCACGGTCTGCTCGATCGCAACCCCGGATCCTGATCTAGAGTGTCCTGTTCCGTTAATTCGTGGCTGAAAACACGACGAGAATCGGCGCCATGCTGTGTTACGAGTCCTCGCCGTGGTGCCCGCCACTGTCAAGGACTCGCGCCTTGCCTGACGCCGATTTCGCGGGTTTTCCGATCGATGATAGATTTTTGTCAGATGGATATGAGGTCCGCCATCCCAGGTTCGTAAGTTGTCCCATGAATTAGCGGAACAGGACACTCGCACGGGTAGGAATTTTCCTACCTGCCGCCGGCCATTCATCCTATCCCCGCTTTAAGCGTGCGCCGATATCCCGGCGTGGACGCTCCCCGCACACTGGGCGGCATGAAAAACGCTGTTCGCCCGCCTTCCAACCCCAGCCACCATCTGCGCGTATTCGTCGTCGAGAGTTCGCCCTTGATCCGCGAGCGCCTCGAGGACATGCTTGCATCGATTGAAGGTGTGCACAGCGTCGGGCACGCGGCCGGTGCCGACGAGGCGATCAATGAAATCCTCGATCTGCACCCCCACGCGGTCGTGCTCGACGTGAGGCTGGCGCAAGGTACCGGCTTCGATGTGTTGCGAGCGCTGCGCCAGCAAGCGCCGGAAATCGCTGTCTACATGCTGAGTAACTTCGCTACCGAGCCTTACCGGCGTCTGGCGGCGCGTCTCGGCGTCGCCGGATTCTTCGACAAAACCACCCAATTCGAGCACGTGTGCGAGGCCCTCGCCGACCGCGCCGCCCGGACCTTGAACTGACCCGATAACAAAGGAGAAAGTCATGCACACCACAACGGTCACCAAGCTTCCCACCCACGGAGATGCTGCATTGGCATCCGTGAACCGGTCGTCAGCCTGCAAGCTCGACGTGACCTGCGGGAGCTGCAACTTGCGCGAATTGTGCCTGCCGAGGGGCCTGTGCGACGCGGATTTGCAGCGAATCGAAAAGATCGTATACGTGAGGCGTCGCATCAGGCGCGGCGAAACGCTTTTCAACGCCGGCGAGCCGTTCAACTCGGTCTATGCGGTGCGCGTGGGCTTTTTCAAGACCAGCGTCATCGACAATGACGGGCGCGAACAGGTGATGGGTTTTTTCATGGGCGGGGAGTTGCTGGGTATGGATGGCGTCGGCTCGGGGCGCTATAACGGTACCGCCATCGCGCTCGAGGACAGCGAAGTGTGTGTCATGCCCTTCTCGCTGATCGAGGATTTGGCCAGCCATGTCCGTGGGCTGCAGCGCAACTTGCACTCGGTGCTGGCGCGCGAGATCGTACGTGATCACGGCGTCATGATGCTGCTCGGGAGCATGTGCGCCGAGGAAAGGCTGGCCGCTTTCCTGCTCAACCTGTCGCAGCGTTTTACCGCACGTGGTTACTCGCCCTCGGAATTCGTGTTGCGAATGACCCGCGAGGAAATCGGCAGTTACCTGGGCTTGAAACTCGAAACCGTAAGCCGGGTATTCTCCAAGTTCCAGGACGCGGGGCTGGTAGCGGTGCAGCAGAAGCATATCCGCATCACGGACATTCCGGGGTTGCGGGAGATCATCGGCGAGACACGCTAGACGCGGTCAGCCGGCAGATTTCACCTTCTCGGTCGGCAAGCCGGGCAACACGCTCGCCGATATTGTGGCGGGAGCCCGCGCGGCAACGCTCTTGTGCGCGTGCGAACAATCACGTTTCCGCAACGAACGCAGCGGGCGCGGCAAAGATGCCGGGAGAACGGCTTGAGCGAATTCCGGTAATACTTTCACCCTGAAGTATTGCGGAATCGCCGGAAAAGCCTCGAAAATCCCGAATGACCGTACGTAATCTCGAATACCTGTTCCGCCCGGCCTCGGTTGCCGTGATCGGCGCCTCCGACAGGCCCCAGAGCCTCGGCGCCACGGTGATGCGCAACCTGCTTGCGGGGGGCTACGCCGGCCCTATCTTCCCGGTCAATCCGAAGCACTCCAGCGTCGCCGGAATCCGCGCAGTTGCCGATCTGGGGAGCCTGGATCGGGCGCCCGGTTTGGCGGTGGTCTGCACTCCACCGCAAACCATCCCGGGAATCATTGACCAGCTTGGAGCCAAAGGCGGCAAGGCCGCGGTGGTGCTGACCGCCGGTCTGGGTGCGATTACGGATACACGAGGCCGCACGCTGACGCAGGCCATGCTGGACGCCGCGAAACCGCACTTGCTGCGCATCCTCGGTCCGAATTGCGTCGGCTTGCTGGCGCCGAACATCGGACTGAATGCAAGCTTCGCCCATACCGGCGCGCGCCCGGGAAAAATCGCTTTCGTATCCCAGTCCGGCGCGCTCACGACGGCATTGCTCGACTGGACGAATTCCCGCGGGATCGGCTTTTCCCATTTCATCTCACTGGGCGATTCCGCGGACGTCGACTTCGGCGACGTGCTCGACTATCTCGCTTCGGACTCCGCGACGACGGCCATTCTTCTCTATGTCGAGGCGATAACGAACGCGCGCAAGTTCATGTCCGCAGCGCGCGCCGCCGCGCGCAACAAACCGGTCATCGCGGTGAAATCGGGGCGTGTTGCGGAAAGCGCCAAGGCTGCCGCCTCCCATACCGGGGCACTGGCCGGTGCGGACGACGTCTACGATGCCGCCTTTCGTCGCGCCGGAATGCTTCGCGTCGAAACTACGTTCAATTTGTTCGTGGCCGCAGAAACACTGGCGCTGGCCCGCCCGTTTCACGGCGACCGGCTGACCATCATGACCAACGGCGGCGGTCCGGCAGTAATGGCGACCGATGCGCTCATCCGGGGCGGCGGCAGGCTGGCTCAACTCGCGGACCAGACCCTGCAGCGTCTGGACCAGTATCTTCCGGCCACCTGGTCCCACGACAATCCTGTGGACATCGTCGGCGACGCGCCCGCGGAGCGCTATGTCCGGACGCTGCAGGACCTCCTCGCCGACCCGCAGTCGGACGCAGTCCTGCTGATTCATGCGCCTACCGCAATCGTCCCGAGCGACGCGATCGCCGCGGCCTGCGTGCCGGTCGCCCAGACGACGCAGCGCAACGTGCTGTCGTGCTGGTTGGGCGCGGCCGCGGTGGAGAAAGCCCGGCGCACCTTTATCGACGCCGGTCTCCCCTCTTACGACACGCCGGAGGACGCCGTGTACGCCTTCCTGAAGATGGCGGAATTCCGCCGCAATCAGGAATCGCTGATGCAAATACCGCCATCTGCACCCGTGGACTTCAGCGCCGATGTCGACATGGCCCGGTCAGTCGTCGGCAAAGCCCTCTCTGAGGGGAGAGAAATCCTGACCGAGGTCGAAGCGAAGGATGTCCTCCGAACCTACGGCATTCCGGTGGTGGTTACCCGAATCGCGACCTCGCTCGAAAATGCAGTGCGATTGGCGGGTGAGATGGGTTTTCCGGTGGCGCTGAAGATCCTTTCGCCGGACGTGACGCACAAATCTGATATCGGCGGCGTCGCATTGAATCTCGAGTCGGGCCGGGCGGTGCGGGAAGCGGCGCAGGCAATGGAAGCGCGCCTGCGCCGACTGCGTCCTGAGGCGCACCTGACCGGTTTCACGGTGCAACCGATGGCGCAGCGCCCGGGCGCCCATGAACTGATCATCGGCGCCGCAACCGATGCGACCTTCGGTCCGGTGATCCTGTTCGGCCACGGAGGAACAGCGGTGGAAGTGATTGCCGACCGGGCCATGGCGCTGCCGCCGCTCAACGTTGCGTTGGCGCGCGAAGTCATCTCCCGCACAAGGATATCGAGGCTGCTGGCCGGATATCGCGACCGGCCGGCAGCGGACCAGGACGCCATTTGCTCCGTGCTGATCCGGACGGCGCAGCTCATCGCCGACCTACCGGAGATCGTCGAGCTCGATATCAATCCGCTGCTAGCCGATGCCCGAGGGGTCATCGCCCTGGACGCGCGCATCCGCGTCGCGCCTGCCCGGATCAGCGGAACCGAAAGGTTTGCCATCCGCCCCTACCCGAAGCAACTGGAGGAAACGATTTCCCTGAACGGCAGCCCCATCCTGCTGCGCCCGATCCGCCCGGAGGATGAGGCCCCGCTCAAGCAACTCATCGACCAAAGCAGGCCGGAGGACATTTACTTCCGATTCTTCGCGGCGGTACGCGAACTGCCTCATTCCCAACTCGCCCGCTTCACGCAGATCGACTACGACCGCGAAATGGCATTCGTCGCGCTAGACGCGCAAAACGGTTTGCTGGGGGAAGTGCGGACCGTAACGGACCCCGATAACGAGCAGGCCGAATTCGGCATTCTGGTCAGATCGAGCGCGCAGGGAAAAGGGCTTGGCCATGCCCTGCTGGAAAAAATGATCCGTTATTGCCGCGCCCGCGGAACCAGGGAACTGTTCGGCGACGTCCTTCCCACCAACTCACGGATGCTCGCTGTCGCGGAGAATCTTCACTTCCTGCGTGGCCGCTCACCGGGCGACGGGGTGGCGCGGATTTCACTCAGACTCTGAATGCACCTCGCCTGGAATATCTCTTCGGTCCGATTACCGGACCACAATTTTGTTCTGGCGAGCCCCCGATTTTTTCGGCAGCGTCAGCTCCAACACGCCATCGGCATACTTGGCCTGGGCGGCGCCCTCGTCCACGTCCTGCCCAAGGCTGAAACTGCGCGACACCTCGCCGCGATAGCGCTCGCTTCTGATCACACGCTCGCCTTCCTTCTCTTCCTTCTCCTGCTTCACCTCCGCGGATATGGAGACCACGTTGCCGTCCACATTGACTTTGATGTCTTCTTTCTTCACGCCCGGGATGTCGGCGCGGACCACATAGGCACCGTCGTTCTCCTTCAAGTCCATCTTGATCTGCGGGACTCGCGCCTGCTGCTCGAACTGCACCGGCCGCAGCGTGAACCCCTTGAACAGATCGTCCAGATCCCCGAAGGGATCGTAACGCGTCAGATTCGCCATCTTCATTCTCCTTCTCTCTCTATGTCGGCGGGGCCTGCACCGGAATCCGGGATGGATTCGGTACCCCCTTCGGCACTCGCCAGTTGCGCACGCAGTTCGGCTTCAGCCTCGTACCAATCGTCCTCGGGTGAACCCTCGTCGAAGCCACGCGCTTGCGCACGGTAGTACGCAGCGGTCGCCACCATCTCCTGCCATTCTTCGTCGCTGAATTCGCTCCGTGGGTCCGTGGTCTTTTGATGTATGGTCCCGACCACCCGCTTCGGCTTCGATTTTCTCTTGGTCGCATGCGGTGCGTTGCGCGCGATGCTGCGACTTCTGTGCATCTGTGCAGCGGTCATGATCCTTCCAATCCAGTCTTCATGCGCGGCCTGAACATCGAACCAGCCTCTCGTGTTGCAATTTAAAGAAAAACCGCCGCGGACCCTTTGACACAGATCAACCTGTAGAGCATCCGCACATTCGCGGGCGGCAAAGGACGGCGTCCGTCCATGACGCCGGATCATCGCGTCCAATTGACCCGTACCAGATACTCGTCCTGGCTGTACTTGATTTCCAGTTTGCCCTGATAGGCGTGATGCAGGGCCTCACCGATCCGGCGCGCGAGATGCACGTCGGTAGTGGTGACGGTGGTTACGCCGCCGTTCTCCATGATGTCCATGATGCGCTGGAGCGGGTGGTCCGCTGCTTCCCGCTGTTCCTCGTTTTCGACCAGGTGCCGGATTTCGTCCCGATGCGTGCCGAGAAACTCCCCGGACAACTTTACGTATCCCGCGGGATAGCGGTCCTTGATGCGCTGGCATGCCGGACACAGATGCTCGTGTGCCTTCTCCGGCCGCGGAGCCCGCTGCCATCGGCCCCTGTGGTACACGACACCGCACTGCGGGCAGAGCGCCGGCTCAGGCGGTTTGCTGCGAGCCAGATAAGGATCATGGTTGACTTCCTCCAACTGGCGGTCGCGGTGCCCCTTTGCGTGCGCCCTCGGTTCCTCTTTTCTCACGCCATCTCCCCGTTTGTCATTCCGATTCGATCCCACGTCCCTCATGAAGCTTTACGTTTCAAAGCATCTTCTTTCTGACTTCGACTTCGCGTCTGTGCTCTCGCGACACCATGGTGGCAAGCGCAGAAATCTCTTCGGCAAGCAGGGACAGCACGTCGTCGGCCGCGACGATCCCCACCAGCGCGCCGCCAGCGTCCGTCACGGGCACACGCCGCACACCCTTCACGCGCATCAATTCGATGGTTTCCGCAACGCCTGCGTTCTCGCGCACCGCAAGGAGTTCCCGGTTCATCACGTCGCCGACCTGGATTGCGTCCGGGTTGAGCCCGAGAGCAAGCACTGCCACCACGATATCGCGGTCGGTAACGATCCCCGACGGCACGCGTTTGCCGTTCGGCTCGTCGACAACGACAATGCTGCCCACGTGATGCTCGCGCATGAGTTGTGCAGCACGCTTAGCCGTCGTGTCCCGGCCGGTGAATACGACTTCACGACTGCAGATTTCGCCGATCGCCACAATCAATCCCTCCCTTTGAACTCACTTTGCGATTTTGCTGCCGAGCAGGCTCGTTGCCATGACCCAAATCATTGTAGAAGCCGGGCCGGCGCGCAAACGCGCCATCATCCCGAAGCCGGCCGGTGCCGGCACGTTCCGGCATTCATCCATCGCCCGCCCTTTCACGCAACGGAAGATCGCTCAGGCGTCTCAACGACAAGCCTCTCGACCTCGCACCCCACGACGCGGACTGCCGTTTCGAACTGCCTCAGGAGCACTTTGTGCGGGTCGTAACTGATGATCGCCTCCTTGTCCGCGATGGATACGCTTACGTCGGAGACACCGCGTATGATACTCAATGCGCTCTGAACACTTCTCATCGAAGCATCGAAGTGCATCCCGTTGATTGTCAGATGTGCCGTTTGCATCGCACCCTCCTCGCTCAACTGGTGCGCAGGACGCCTCACCCGCCTGCACAACTTGAGAACGTTCTTGCGAACGATTCCCGATTTCGCACTGCCAAGGCACCTAACTCCTAAAACGGAAAACCATCACCCGTCCGGCTGTGCGTCACAGGTTACTCATATTATCTTTTCAGTATGAGTCTTGGATGAGACTTCAGTTTGATCCATATCAAGCCCGCAACCGGTCTGTATCAGGCGCTTTTTTCCTGCGGAGGACCACTGGAAACCGCGCCGTCATTGATTTTTGTCAACGTACAGTTGCCAATCGCGTGGCAAGTTGTTTTTCGAAGACGATGACAATATTCCAAGTCCAACGATAAACAGGAGAATTCAGATGGATACCCAGACTGTTGCAGCGACAGGCAAGTTGATAACGGATTTCAAGGACGTGATGGCCGATACCGAGGAATTGCTGCACGCGACCGCCAGCCAGGCCGGCGAGAAAGTAACGGCGGCGAGAGGGCGCGTCCAGGAGCGGCTTCGCCTTGCGCGGGAGGAGCTGGATCGCGCCGAAGCGGCGGTGGTGAACAGGACCAGGGCAGCGGCACGCGCGACCGACGGATACGTGCACGAACATCCCTGGTCAATTGCCGGTGTATGCGCGGGAGTGGGACTCTTGCTCGGGATGCTGATCAGCCGCCGATAGCGCGACGCCTTACACCAACGATCCCATGGGAGGCGGTGGCTTACTCGAATTTGTTCGCATCCTCAAGCGTATCTCGTCGGCCTGCTGCGGACTCGCCTGGAAATCATTGAGGGCAAGATTGAGAAACAACGACTTCGACATGGCTAAAGCGCACATAGGTCGAGTTGCGCTGATTCTTGTCGGCCTCTTCGTTGCCGGAGCGACCGGCCTCGCCTACACCGGCTACCACCGCGATATCACGCAAGCGCGCGAGCGAGTCGCGACCGGCAGTCAAGTCGTGCAGACGGCCTGTGGTCCAATCGAGTATGCAGAGGCCGGTAAGGGCAAGCCAGTCCTGGTGGTTCATGGTGCGGGCGGCGGGTATGACCAGGGACTGGATTTTGCCAAGTCTCTGGTCGACGGCGGGTTTCGATTGATCGCCATGTCGCGCTTCGGTTATCTGCGCACTCCATTGCCGAGAGATTCCTCGGCCGCAGCGCAGGCTGATGCCCACGCTTGCCTGCTCGACGCGCTCGGGATCCGGCACGCCGCGGTGATCGGCGCCTCGGCAGGGGCGCCCTCGTCCATGCAGTTTGCACTGAGGCATTCACAACGGTGCACCGCCCTGGTACTGCTGGTTCCCGCGGCCTATGTTCCCCGACCGGCAGGCGGGTCGCCAATGCAGGTGCCGGCCGGTACGGCGTTGCTGTTCGACACCGCGCTCAAGTCGGATTTCCTTTTCTGGGCCATGATGAAGCTCGCGCGGCAAACCATGATCCGCTCGATTCTCGCCACGCCGCCAGCCGTTCTGGAAATGGCGCCCGCAGGTGAGCAGGCGCGTGTTGCGCAGGTACTGGATCACGTCCTGCCCATCAGTACGAGGCGCATCGGATTGGAGAACGATGCGGCTGTCGTCTCCTCCCTGCCGCGCTACGAGCTCGAGAGGATAGGCGTGCCAACATTGGTCATGAGCACCGCCGACGACTTGTTCGGCACTTTCGACACTGCCCGCTATACCGCCGAGCATGTTCCACGCGCGCGTTTCGTCAGCTATCCCAGCGGCGGCCACCTGTGGGTCGGGCACCAGAAAGAAGTCGTATCCGAAATCATCGCCTTCTTGAAATGACGGCACTGGCAGGGTGCCCGATCGGGATGGTTGAAGCGGGGAACGTGACGAACCGGGAGAAATGGCTGGAGAAGAGACGGGCGCTGGGCCGTGAGGGCAAGTAGCGAAGCTCCGCGCGAAGTCCGCGCCGCGCACGCTCAAGCAAGGTCGACCTGTTCACGATAGTCGGGAACCCTGCACGGCCAGCGTTTCCGTTCTTCAATGCGATGGCGCAGCGCGTCCGCGGCGGTAGGTTCGCCGTGAGTGATGAACGTCTGCCTGGGAGGCGCCCGGAAATTGTCCAACCAATCCAGTATCTCTGCGTAATCTGCGTGCGCGGACAGGTTCGAGAGGGTCTGTACTTCCGCCCGCACTGGCACGTATTCGCCGTGGATCTTGACGCTCTCCGCACCGTTAAGCATCGCAGCCCCGCGCGTTCCCGCCGCCTGGAATCCCGCAAACAGGATGGTGTTTTTCGGATCCGGCGCGAACGCCTTCAGGTGATGGACCACCCGCCCTCCGGTCGCCATGCCGCTCGCAGCCAGGATAATCATTGGACCGGCGGCCGTATTGAGCTTTTCCGACTCTTCCACGGTATTGACGATCCTTGCCGCGCGGCACATCGCGTTGCATTGGTCCGGCGAGAGACGGTGCTCCAAAGGATGGTTGTGGAAAATGCGTGTAGCGTCCACCGCCATCGGACTGTTGAGGAAGACGGGCACGTCGGGAATCGCGCGCTTCAACTTGAGCAGATGAAGGTAGTACAACAACTCCTGCGCGCGTCCGACCGCGAACGTCGGAACGATTACCACGCCGTCCCGCTCGATGGTGTGGTTGATGATCTCCGCGAGTTTGACGGCGGGGTCGGAAGCGTCGTGTCGGCGATCGCCGTATGTCGACTCGACTACCAGATAGTCGGCCTGCCGGATGCCGGTGGGCGCGGGCATCACCAGATCATGCGGACGCCCGATGTCCCCGGAGAACAAAACGCGGAGCCCGGCGTACTTCAACTCGACGAACGCGGCGCCCAGGATATGGCCGGCACGCGCAAGGCGCAGTACCAATCCGCCACCTAGATCGACCTCCTGATCGAAAGCAATCGGCGAAAACCGGGACAGACAGCGCTTTGCATCGTCCTCGGTGTAGAGCGGCAACGCGGGCGAGTGCTTCGAGAAACCGCGCCGGTTTGCAAACTCCGCCTCTTCCTCGTGCAGGTGTCCGGAGTCAGGCAGAAGGATTTCGCACAGATCCTTGGTGGCACTGCTGCAGTAAACCTTGCCACCAAATCCGTTCTTCACGAAAAGCGGCAGATAACCGCTGTGGTCGATGTGCGCGTGGGTGAGGACAACCGCTTCGACTGATCGAGGATCGATCGGCAGGCGCTCCCAGTTCCGAAGGCGCAACTGCTTGAGTCCCTGGAACAAGCCGCAGTCCACCAGTACACTCCTGGACCCGATACTGATCAGGTATTTCGAGCCCGTAACCGTGCCGGTGGCACCCAGGAAAGTCAGCTGCATGTGGTTTTCGACTTCTTGTTTTTCAGCGAGGCGCGGATGGTGTCGCAGACCGGGATCACCATGGCCCGTTCACCGCCGCGCGGGGTCTACACGCCGCACTGACCGCGGAGTGTTGCATCGCTAGCGTGGAAAAAAGCGGGTTGCGTGTGGCGTGTTGCCTTCAGCCCCACAGTTGGAGACAAATTGACCGTCGTGCAAGTGTGCTTGGCGGCAACCCAGGTCAACGGCCCCGTTCCATCTCCTGCTCGGCGCTTTCGTGTTCCATCATCTGTTCCATCATCTGCTGCATCATGTCCATGCGGGACTCCACGGACCTGTGCTTTTTCATCATCATCA
>JAXIOX010000071.1:0-4635 GCA_045403275.1 Burkholderiales bacterium
AGCCCGCCGGCGTTTCGCACACCCTGGTTGCAGCGGCGTCGCTGTTGTTCCTCGCCGCCTGCAATACCACACCTCCCCAGGATCCCGTCGCCAAGGGACGACAGATCTTCTTCAATGAAACCTTCCAGGGCAACGGCAGAACCTGCGGGACCTGTCATCCGGCTCAGAATAACCTGACGCTCGACCCCGCGTTCATCGCCACGCTTCCTCCGAATGACCCGCTGTTCGTGGCCGAATTCAACCCGGACCTCAAAAGGAACTTCGAAAATCCCAGGCTGATGCGTCAGTTCGCGCTGATCCTGGAAAACCTCGACGGTTTCTCCGACCTGGACAACAAGTTTGTCATGCGCGGCATACCGCATATCCTCGGGCTTCGGACCTCGGTCGATAGTGCGCAGGGACCGCGCACCGGCTGGTCCGGCGATGGCGCGCCCGGGGACAGTTCACTCCGGTCCTTCGCCACTGGTGCGGTCATCCAGCATTTCACCAAGACTTTGAATCGGATCGCGGGGCAGGATTTTCGTCTGCCAACGGATGAGGAACTCGACGCCATCGAGGCGTTCTCGCTCTCACTTGGCCGGCAGCAGGATCTGACCTTGCCCTTGCCCCTGAAGGGCATCGTGCCGAAGCGCGGGCAGGAGATCTTCCTCGACAACTCACTCGGAAAGTGCAACCTCTGCCATGCCAATGCCGGGGCGAACGCCAACTTCGGCGGCGGAAGCATCGGAAACGCGAACTTCAATACGGGGGTGGAAGATCTTCCGGATCAGCCCGCCGATCTGAGCGGCGAATTGAATCCGCCCGATGACGGGTTCCGGACCCCGGGCGACGGCACTTTCAATACGCCCCCGCTGGTCGAGGCCGCCGATACCGGCCGGTTCTTTCACAACAACGCCATCGAGACTATCGAGGGGGCAGTCGCGTTTTACGACGGCGAGGCGTTCAACAACTCGCCGTCGGGCAGACTGCTGGCTGCTGCAGATCCCAATGGTGTCGGTATAGAAATCGACGGCACCCAGATCGTGGCCATCGCCGCGTTCCTGCGAGTTATCAATGCGCTCGAGAACATCAGGCAGAGCGTCGAACTCCTGGAATCCAGCCGCAACAAAGGTTTTGCGCGTCGCGCGGAGGCGAAGGCACTCATCAAACGCTCGCTCGACGAGACGCAGGACAGCATCCGGGTGCTCGAAGGCGGCGGTTTGCATCCGGAAGCCCTCGCGCACCTCCGGGAAGCGCAGGCGCTCGCGGAGAAAGCGGCCCGCAGTCTTTTTTCCCGGAATCGCCTGACCAAACAGGCCATCGAAGAACAGAACAAGGCACGGGCTGAACTCGTCGAATCGACCTGACCAGACCGTGCCCGATGCCAATGATCACGAACCGAAGGAGGATGCCACTAATGCACAAGCTTTTGGCGGGAGTTGCCGTTACGGGACTCTGGCTCGGTTGGTTGGTGCAGGTTCACGGGCAGGAAATGACCGAGATGTATATTCCGATCGGCCAATCTCCCGGAGTGTCCGGAAAGTCCAGCCTGATAGGCACGATTGACTCGGTCAACCTGCAGAATCAGACGCTGGCGATTTCCGGACTTACGGGAATCCAGGCGATAGTCCTGACCGACCGCACACGCGTCTGGCTGGACCGGACTCAGGCGCGACTGTCCAACCAGGTCGGAACCCTGGCAAATCTGCAAAAGGGGCTGAAGGTCGAAGTGAAATTTCGCGACGCGGATCAGAAGCGAATCGCGGAGTGGGTCAAGGTGCAGGTCACCGAGCCAGGCGCGCCGGCCCGCAATCCGTGACGCGCTAGCGACGTGTCACCGCTCGCCGGGTTCTACCTCGGCGCCCGGCCGTTGGTCCTATTTTTCCTGCGTCCCGGATCCTGCCGTTGCCTGTACTTTCACCTCGTCACTCGTCACTCGTCACCCGTTACCCGTCACGGCCTTCAGGTATCGAGCCAGAATGTCCTGCTCAGTCCGGGTACGCTGATTTGCAAGACACGGGAAGCGCAACAACAGCGTCACCTTGCCGGCGTCGCCGAGCCGCACGGTTACGCGAGGATCCGCCGACGGCATCACGATGAACTGTTCGCCCTCCAGATCCCGCAGGGCTTTCTGCGCCGGAGCGACGAATGCGGAGCACACCTCCCTGGCCGCTCCGATGAGTTCCTGCTTCGCCGTTTCAAGGTTACCGCCCGGCGCGAGCGGGACAGCGACCAGTGCAAGCTGATAGATGCCCAGACGCGAGTGGTTCTTCAGCGCGTGGCCGACGTAAAAGCTGTTGGGGAACTGTACCACCCGCCCGGTGAAAAGATGCTCCTCGCTCATCTCCAGCACGGTGGTGGAAAACAGCGTCTGATCGATGACTTCGCCCTTGATGTCGTTGATCTCGATGACGTCGCCGAATTCGAAACTGCCCGAAGTGGTGCGATGGATGTACCCGAGTACCGAGGTCAGCAGCTCTTTTCCGCCCACCACCAGCGCCACGCTCAACGCCGCCAGGGAAAATGCGGCGGCCCGCAACTCGGCGCGCCAGATGAACAACAGCGCAACAAAGGCGATGAGAAACGAAAAATTGCGCCAGAACACCGACGCGCGGAGCTTGGTCTCCCGTGACAGCCACCCCCTGCCCCGCAACGCCGCCGAGATGACGATGTTGGCGAGAATCACCGCCGCGAAAATGACGATCGTGCCGACGATTTCCGTCCCGAGTCCGGCGAGAAAAGAATCGAATTCCATGTTCCGCTGAAAGACCTTCCAGGTCAGGCAAAGCCACACGGCTTTGCCACACACCCGTCATTCTAGCGAATGAAAGGCGAAAGGTAACAGGCTAGAGGAAGCCGGCCGATGGCCGGCACTAAGAGCGTTGACGCAAAGGGCGCAAAGGAACGCAAAGAACGCAAAGGAAAACAATTCTGAACGGGCAGCGGCGATGAATGTACGAGCCCGAGGGAAGTTTCACCTTTACGTCGTCACGCCGTCACGATCGTATCGTCCGTGACGGATTTTCCTCAGCACTCAGCACAGATCTGATGCCCTTCCTTCATCCTTCATCCTTCCGCCTTCATCCTTGCCCCTCCATCCTTGCTTTTGAAGAGCTGCCCCGGCTCGACGCCGATGGCGTGGCGCACCGCATCCTCGACGGTTTCCAGCCACACGAATTCAAGCTTCTCGCGCGCGGCCGCGGGCACGTCCTCCAGGTCCTTCTGGTTGCGCTTGGGCAGCATCACGGTCTTGATGCCGGCGCGCAATGCCGCCAGCACCTTCTCCTTCACGCCGCCGATCGGCAACACCAGTCCGCGCAGCGAAATCTCACCGGTCATAGCTACGTCGGAATGTACCGGCTTGCCGGCAAGCAGTGACACCAGCGCCACGAACATGGCCACGCCGGCACTCGGGCCGTCCTTCGGCGTCGCGCCCGCGGGCACGTGCACGTGCAGGTCGGTCTTCTCCAGTGATTCGCCGCTATACATCTTCGCCAGTGTTAACGCCGCCTGCGCCGATTCCTTCATCACGTCGCCCAGTTGCCCGGTGAGGATGAGTTTGCCGGTTCCCGGAACGCTGCCCGCTTCGATGAACAGGATGTCGCCGCCCACCGGCGTCCAGGCGAGCCCGGTCGCCACACCCGGCACGCTGGTTCGCAACGCGATCTCGTTCTCGAACTTGCGCGGGCCGAGGATGGCGTGCAAATCCGCAGTATCCACGGTCACGCTTTCGGTCTGCCCTTCGGCGATTTTCATCGTCGCGGAACGCAGCACTGCCCCCATCTCGCGTTCCAGGTTGCGCACGCCGGCCTCGCGCGTGTAGTCGCCGATAATGGCCTTGATCGCGGCATCGGTGAGTGTCGCTTGCTCCGGATTGAGGCCGTTGGCTTCGAGTTGGCGCTTCACCAGGTAGCGCCTGGCGATTTCGAGCTTCTCTTCCTCCGTGTAACCCGGGAGCTGGATCACCTCCATGCGATCGCGCAACGGCCCGGGTATCGTGTCGAGCACGTTGGCGGTGGCGATGAACATCACGCGCGACAGGTCGAAGTCCACGCCGAGATAGTTGTCGCGGAATTTCGAGTTCTGTTCCGGATCGAGCACCTCCAGAAGCGCACTCGACGGATCCCCATGGAAGCCGCCGGCGCCGAGCTTGTCGATTTCGTCCAGCATCAGCACGCCGTTGCGCGATTCCGCGCGCCGGATCGCCTGGATGATGCTGCCCGGCAGCGCCCCGATGTATGTACGCCGGTGGCCGCGGATCTCCGCTGCGTCGTGGGTGCCGCCCAACGCCACGCGCTGGAACTTGCGCCCGGTGGCGCGCGCGATGGACTGCCCGAGCGAGGTCTTGCCCACGCCCGGCGGGCCGACGAAGCACAGGATCGGACTTTTTCCCTCGGGATTGAGCTTCTTCACCGCAAGATATTCGAGCACGCGGCGCTTGATCTTCTCCAGGCCGTAGTGGTCCTCGTCGAGCACCTGTCTCGCCTCCGCGATGTCGATCGGCTTCGCCGGCTCCGCCTTCCAGGGCAGCTCGCTCAGCCACTCTAGATAGGTGCGCACCATCGAGCCCTCGGCGCTGCCTTCGCCCATTCTGCGCAGGCGCTTGAGCTCCTTGACGGCGTGCTTGTGCACGTCCTCGGGCATGCCGGCTTCGTC
>JAXIOX010000067.1:0-7128 GCA_045403275.1 Burkholderiales bacterium
GTGGCAGTGGTGGCCGATCCTCGAGCTGGAGAAGGGCCAGGCCTACCGCCTGCATCTGTCCTCGATGGACTACATGCACACGTTCTCGCTGCAGCCGGAAAATCTCAACATCCAGGTCGTGCCGGGCTATGAGGGCGTTTACACCGTCACGCCCACGCGCGCCGGCAAATACTCGGTTTTATGCAACGAGTTCTGCGGCATCGGGCACCACACCATGGTATCGAACCTGTACGTCGTCGAGAAAGGCCAGGGCGGTGCCGGCGACGATAGCGCCGCAGACAATGGCAATGGCGAGCACAAGGACGAGCGAGGGGAGAAATAACATGGCAAACGCCGCGACATACCGAATCTGCCCGGACAGCGGGCTGCAGTTCCACAAGTCAGCGGAAACGCTGATGAAGGTGAATGCAGTAGCCGGCGTGCTGTCTCTGCTCGCCGGGGGCATCCTCGCCCTGGTAGTGACGCTGACGCGCTGGCCGGCCGTGCACCTGCTGCCGGCGGACCAGTTCTACCTGGCGCTCACCGCGCACGGGATCGACATGCTGGTTTTCTGGATCATCTTCTTCGAGATCGCGATCCTGTACTTCTGCTCTTCGACGTTGCTGAGATGCCGCCTCGCCACGCCGCGCATGGCGTGGCTGGGCTTCGCCTTGATGGCGATCGGCGCGGTCGTGACCAACGTCGCGGTCTTCCAGGGCGGCTCGAGCGTGATGTTTACCTCCTACGTGCCGATGCCGGCGGCACCGCATTTTTACCTGGGCCTGATCCTGTTCGCGGTCGGCGCCTTGATCGGCTGCTTCGTGTTCCTGGGAACGCTGGTGGTGGCGCGCGCCGAAAAAACCTATGAGGGCTCGATCCCGCTGGTCACCTTCGGCGCGCTCACCGCCTGCATCATCGCCATCTTCACCATTGCCTCGGGCGCGATCATCCTGATCCCGACCTTCCTCTGGTCGATCGGCTACATCCACCAGATCGACGCGCTGATGTACAAGACCGTCTGGTGGGCGTTCGGACATTCGTCGCAGCAGATCAACGTCGCCGCCCACGTCGCGGTTTGGTATGCGATCGCCGCCATCGTCTTCGGCGCCAAGCCGATGTCGGAGAAGGTGAGCCGCGGCGCCTTCCTGCTCTATATCCTGTTCCTGCAACTGGCAAGCGCTCACCACGTGCTGACTGATCCGGGCATCAGCTCCGAGTGGAAGATCTTCAATACCAGCTACGCGATGTACCTGGCGGTGCTGGCGAGCATGGTGCACGGCCTGACCGTACCCGGCTCGATCGAGGTTGCACAGCGCGGGAAGGGCTTCAACCGGGGCCTGTTCGAATGGATCCGCAAGGCGCCGTGGGGCAACCCGGTGTTCTCAGGCATGTTCATCTCGCTCATCGGTTTCGGGTTCCTGGGCGGCATCTCCGGCGTGATGATGGGCAGCGAGCAACTGAACCTGATCACCCACAACACCGTTTACGTTCCCGGCCACTTCCATGCCACCGTGGTGGTGGGTACCACGCTGGCGTTCATGGCGCTGACCTACTTCCTGATTCCGACGCTGTTCCGGCGCGAGATGATCATGCCGTCACTGGCAAAGTGGCAGCCTTATTTGTTCGGCATCGGCATGTCGCTGTTCGCGGTGTTCATGATGGGCGCGGGCACACTCGGGGTAGCGCGTCGGCACTGGGACATCGCTTTTACCGGCACGAGCATGCCGTACGAGTATCCCGGCACCGCTTATCTGATGATGGGGCTGATGGCGCTCGCCGGTCTGGCGGCGATCGTCGGCGGGGTGATTTACCTGTTGATCACCGTGGGCTCGCTGTTGTGGGGCCGACGGCTCGACGCCACGGACAACTACGGCACCAAGGTCATACCGCACCGGCTGCCGCCGGTGGCCGCGGCTATCCAGGGCCACGGCAGCATCGGTTTGGCCGGGTTCGCGGCCCCGGGCACGTTCATATTCGCGATGGTGTTTCTGGTTGCCTTCGTTTTGTACTACTTCGTGAACTGGAAGTACCTGTCGCAGATCTGGTTCCTGAGCTGAGCCTCACAGGAGGGCCCGGAAATTCGGCTGGGGGAGGGTCCGCGCACCCCCGGTCGCAGCTGCAAGCAAGCGAAGTGTGCGGTGCGCATGGAAGGAGGGAGCCGTGAAGACCGTACTCAATGTTTTCAAGCTTAGGATCGGCGTGGTCATCACCTTCACCGCGCTTGCCGCGGCGATGATCACTCCGGGAACGCCTTTGTCCGGCTGGAAGATGCTGATGCTGGCGCTCACGGTCCTGGTGGCGTCGGCATCCGCCGGCGCGTTCAACCAGTATGCCGAGCGCGATATCGATGCGCGCATGGCGCGCACCCGCAAGCGGCCTTTCGTCACCGGCGCGGCGGTGCACGATGCGCGCTGGGTGTGGCTGATCATGGCGCTTACTGCAGGGGCGGTGCTCGCCGCCGGCTGGGCACTGAATCCACTGACCGCGCTCTATGTTTTTCTCGGCGCGTTTTTCTACGCGATCGTCTACACCGTGTGGCTCAAGCGCCGCACCTGGATGAACATCGTGATCGGGGGCCTGGCCGGCAGCTTCGCGGTGCTTGCAGGTGCAGCCGCAGTCGCGCCCGGTCTGCCGGCGCAGCCTTTGATTCTCGCCATCGTGCTGTTCCTGTGGACCCCGTCGCACTTCTGGAGCCTGGCTATCGCCTATCGCGACGACTACGTGGCAGCGCAGGTGCCGATGCTGCCTGCGGTGATCGGTGCCGCACGCAGCGCGCGGGTAGTCCTGGCCAATACCGTGCTGCTGGTCGCAGTGTCGCTCACGCCGGTGTTGTATGGCAGCGGCTGGATCTACTTCGCGGGTGCGGCGCTCGGCGGCGCCTGGTTCATCGTGAGGGCGGTGAAACTGGTGCGGGAGCCCAGTCGCAAAAATGCGATGGCGAGTTTCTTCGCCTCGCTTGCGCAGCTTTCGTTGGTGCTCGGCGCGGGAATGATCGAAGCCGCTTTGCGCTAAAGCACATTTTTCGAATAAACGCTAACCGCAAAGGACGCGAAGGAAAACCAAAAACGAGGAAAGACATGTAGAAGTTAAAAACGGGTGTAGTGCCAAAGTGACCACCGATACTAGGCTTTTACTCTCGAACATTTTTTCACTTGCCTTTCCCCCGCGTCCTTTGCGTCCTTTGCGGTGAGAGCTTATTCTTGATGAAACTCATGCGATGAATCACCGGTGTTTCAGTACGTTTGCGGTTGCGCTCGTGATCGCATCGATTGGCGCTCACGCCGAGGATGCCGCCCCCGACACTGGCAAGGCGATCGAATTGAGCCAGAGCGTGATCGGCGCGCGGGTCGCCGAATACGCGTTCACCGACAGCCGTGGGCGGACGGTGAGGCTGTCGGAATACCGCGGCAAGCCGCTGCTGGTCAACTTCGTCTACACCGGTTGCAGCCAGGTGTGCCCGACCACGGTTCGCTTTCTCGATAAGGCGATCCGGGAAGCGCGCCGCGCGCTGGGGCAGGATGGCTTCGCGGTCGCCACCATTGGCTTCAACCAGCCGTTCGACACGCCGCAGGCAATGCATGCGTTCGCCGCGCAGCACGGCATCGCGGATCCCAAATGGGATTTCCTCAGCCCGGCCCCCGGCACAATCGGAGCGCTCGCACGCGAATTCGGTTTCACCTGGTACGCCACACCCAAGGGTTTCGACCACGTTACCCAGGTTACGGTGCTCGATGCAGAGGGGCGCATCTATCGCCAGATCTACGGCGACAGTTTCGACATTCCGATGCTGATCGAGCCGCTGAAGCAACTCATTACCGGCGCGCCTGCGCCCGCGGGCGATTGGCGCGCGCTGGTGGAAAAAGTGCGCTTGTTCTGCACGGTGTACGACCGCTCCAGCGGGCGCTACCGGCTCGATTATTCGCTGTTCGTCGAGATCTTCGTGGGACTCACCGTCCTTGGCGCCGTCGTGTTCAGTTTGCTCGGGGAATGGCGCAAGCAGCGCAGGCGCGCGGCGTGATCCGGCGCCTGCAGTTCGCCGGCCAATGGTTATTTCTGCGCCTGGAGAACGGCTTCAACCTGTTCTTCGGCCAGGCGCTCAATCCGCTCTACCACCTCGGCGCGATCACCTTTTTCCTGTTCTGGGTAGCGCTGGCCAGTGGCGTGTATCTCTACGTCTTCCTCGACACCGGCGTGAACGAGGCCTTTGACTCGGTCGAGGCGCTGACGCACGGGCAGTGGTATCTCGGCGGCATCATGCGCAGCCTGCACCGCTACGCCGCCGACGGCATGGTAATCACCATGCTGGTGCACATGGCCCGCTACTTCGCGTTCAACTGTTACCGCAGCTTCCGTTGGTTCTCGTGGGTGACCGGGGTGTTCCTGCTCTGGCTAACCTACGCCTCGGGCATCAACGGCTATATGCTGCCATGGGACCGGCTGGCGCAGTTCGTCGCCACCGGCACCGCCGAGTGGCTCGACTGGTTCCCGTTGTTCGCCGGTTCACTGGCACGCAACTTCGCTTTCGAGGGCAGCGTCAACGACCGGCTCTTCTCGCTGCTGTCGTTCCTGCACATCGGGATCCCTCTCGGCCTGCTGATTGTGATGTGGGTGCATACCCAGCGCGTGCCGCGGGCAAAGACCAGTCCGCCGCGCGAGATCGCACTGATGCTTGGCGCCGCGCTGCTGTTCCTCGCCGCGCTGAAGCCCGCCGTGAGCCAGGGAAGGGCGGACCTCGCCAGTGCGGTTGCCGAGGTCGGGCTCGACTGGTTCTATCTGCCGCTGTACCCGCTGATCTACGGCTGGTCGCCCGGCGCCGTGTGGACACTGGCGTTTGGTGCCACGCTGCTGCTCCTGCTGGTGCCATGGCTGCCGCCGCAACGCCGGCCCGGGGCAGTTCGCGAATTCAGGGTTACGTTTCGCCCAGGAAACTTGTCGGCGGTGGCGCGGGCCGGCGAGACCTTGCTGGAGGCCGGACTGCGCCAGGGAATCGCACTTCCGTATGAGTGCCGCAATGGGGGCTGCGGCGTGTGCAAGGCCACGCTCGCGCACGGCAGCGTGGATTACGGTGTCTACCAGAAGTCGGCGCTGTCGGATGCTGAGCGGCGTTCAGGCAAGCTGTTGCTGTGTTGCGCCTGCGCGCAATCCGATCTGGAGGTGGAGTTGGAGGAGGAGAGCGAATGGCAGGCCGATGTCGAACATATGAGGCGGCTGGCGCCGGACGTGATGCTGCTGCAACTGAAGCTGCACGGCTCGGCACCGCTCGAGTATTGCGCGGGACAGTACATCAACATCGTTCTCGACGGCGGTGAGACCCGCAGCTTTTCGTTTGCCACTGCGCCGGGGAAGAGCGAACTCATCGAGCTGCATGTGCGCCTGATCCCCGGTGGGCGCTTCACCACCCACGTGTTCACGAAGATGACGGTGGGCGACCGGCTGCGGTTCCGCGGGCCGTTCGGGTCGTTCACCATGCGGGAGGAAAGCCACCGCCCGATCATCTTTGTCGCCGGCGCCACCGGTTTCGCTCCGGTAAAGAGCATGCTCGAGTACGCCTTTGAACACGACGTACGCCGGCCGATGGTGCTGTACTGGGGCGTACGCTCGCGCAAGGACCTATACATGGCGGAATTGCCCGAGCGCTGGGCGCGCGAACACCCGAATTTCAGCTTCGTGCCGGTACTTTCGGAGCCGCAGCCGGAAGACCAATGGACCGGGCGGACCGGCCTGGTGCACCAGGCGATACTCGAAGACTTCCCGACCTTGCAGGGTTACGAGCTCTACGCCTGCGGCTCGATGGGGATGGTGGAAACGGCGCACCCCAAGTTCATTTCGCAGGGCCTGACGGAGGACGCCTGCTTTGCCGACGCCTTCACCTACTCGACGCAAGTCGCGTCCGGCTAACGGAGGATGCCAATGAATACCACCACGAGATTTCTCGGCCAGGCAGTGCTCTACGGGCTGTTCGCTCTGGCGATCGGCTATTTCTCGACTGCGCCGGCATACATCCATCTCGCGCCCGGCGAGGCGCTGCTGAAATTGTCCTTCAGCCACGGTGCGCAGCGCGTGCGCGAGTGCCGCAATCGCAGCGACGAAGAAATGGCGAAACTGCCGCCGAACATGCGCATCCGCCAAGATTGCCCGCGCGAACGCGCGCCGGTTATCGTCGAGCTGGAGCTCGACGGCGCCCGCTTGTACCGGGAATCGCTGCCGCCTTCGGGCCTGTCCCGCGACGGCTCGGCATCGGTGTACCGCCGCTTCGTCGTGCCCGCCGGCACGCACCGCCTGAGCGCGCGTCTCTCGGACAACGTCAAAGGCGAATTCAACTATCGCAGCGAGAAAACGGTGACGCTGACGCCGGCGCAGATCGTGGTGGTCGAGTTCCATGGCAGCAGCGGTTTCCAGTTCCTCCACTGACGCTCGACCGGACCTTGACCCGGGTCAACTCGGAATCGCGGCACAACGGCTACGATGCGTTCGAACTTAACTTTTCCGCTTAAACATGGATTCGATCATCCGGATACGGGCGCTCGGCGCCGTTCGCGCAGTCGAGGCCGTGTTCGACCGTGTCTTCGGCGCCCGCGACAATCCTCTGCGCCACCTCGGCGCGCTCGGTTTCTATTTCTTCTGGGTGATGGCGGTGAGCGGTATCTATCTGTACGCCTTCTACGACACCGGAGTGACCGACGCCTACAGCTCGGTCGAGCGGCTGACCCACGATCAGTGGTATCTCGGGGGAGTAATGCGCAGCCTGCATCGCTACGCCGCGGATGCATTTGTCCTGGTGATGGTGCTGCACCTGGCGAAGGAAACCGTCAATGCACGCTACCGCGGCTTCCGCTGGTTTTCCTGGCTGACCGGCGTGCCTCTGCTGTGGCTCGCCTACGCTTCCGGCATCGGCGGCTACTGGCTGGTGTGGGACGAGGTCGCGCAGTTCTCCGCGACCGCGACCACGGAATGGCTCGACTCGCTGCCGCTGTTCGGCGAGCCCTTGGCGCGCAACTTTCTGACGCCCGCAGCCGTCAACGACCGCTTCTTCTCGCTGCTCTCATTCCTGCACATCGGCATACCGCTGCTGTTGTTGCTGGCGATGTGGGTGCACATCCAGCGCGTCAGCTTCGCCGACGTGGGAGGCCACGAAGCCATCAAGGAGCA
>JAXIOX010000260.1:0-2988 GCA_045403275.1 Burkholderiales bacterium
CGCGGCGCAAAAGCAACGCAGCGCGAATGCAGTCCACAACACGACAAAGGCGGCCAATGGCCGCCTTTGACTTTCGTTCCTTTGGAAATGCTTACTGCGGGTCGCCAGGACCGCCTTCCAGTTTTTCGCGAATGCGCGCGGACTTGCCGGAGCGCTCGCGCAGATAGTAAAGCTTGGCGCGGCGCACCTCGCCGCGGCGTTTCAGCTCGATGCTGGCGATCAGCGGCGAGTAAGTCTGGAAAGTGCGCTCCACGCCTTCGCCCGAGGAAATCTTGCGCACGATGAACGAGGAGTTCAGGCCGCGGTTGCGTTTGGCCACCACCACGCCCTCGTAGGCCTGCACGCGCTTGCGATCGCCTTCGACCACGTTCACGTTGACCACTACGGTATCGCCCGGCGCGAAGTCGGGCACGTTCTTTCCCAGCCGGGTGATTTCTTCCTGTTCGATCGTCTTGATGAGGTTCATTTGATCAGCTCCTGCGTTTCGTCGCGTTCCGCCTTGTATTCTTCAAGCAGCGCCGTTTGATCGGCGCTCAGCTTCACTTTCGCCAGCAGATCCGGCCGCCGCTCCCAGGTGCGCCCCAGCGACTGCTTCATGCGCCACTTGGCAATCTCCACGTGATGTCCCGACAACAGTACTGCGGGAACCGGCTCGCCCTGGTACAGCTCCGGCCGCGTGTAGTGCGGGAAATCAAGCAGGCCCTCCTCGAAGGATTCCTGCTGCGCCGACTCGGCATCGTTCAGGACGCCGGGAATGCGCCGGATCAACGCGTCCATCAGCACCATGGCCGGCAGTTCCCCGCCCGAAAGCACGTAATCACCGATGCAGATCTGGTCCTGCACTTCGGTTCGCAGCAGCCGCTCGTCCACGCCTTCGTAGCGTCCCGCGAGCAACACCAGGCCTTCCAGCTGGCCCAGTTCCTTCACAATCTTTTGCGTCAGCGGCCGGCCCTGCGGCGACAGATAAATGGTTCGCGTACGGCTTACACCGCAACTGAGCTGTCGCTGCCGTGCCGCCGCCATGGCTTCCGACAACGGCTGCGCCATCATCACCATGCCGGGGCCGCCGCCGTAAGGGCGGTCGTCGACGCTGCGATAGGCGTTGGTGCTGAAATCGCGTGGATTCCACAGCACCAGTTGGTAAAACCCCTTGTCGCGCGCCCGCTGGGTGATGCCGCTGCCGGTGATGGCCTCGAACATTTCGGGGAACAGGGTGACGACGTCAAGGTGAATCATTGCCGCACGCTCAGTAATCGAGTTCCCAGTCCACCGACAGGCGCCCGCCGGCCAGGTCCACAGCGAGAATCACGCTGTCGACAAACGGGACCAGCAATTCCTGTTCACCTTCGAGCACCAGAACATTGTTGGCGCCGGTTTCCAGCACCTTCGCCACGCGACCAAGATGCACGCCGCGCCGGTTCAACACTTCCATGCCGAGAAGATCGCTCCAGTAATACTCGCCTTCCCGGTTCTCGGGCAGCAGGCGGCGCGGTATCGCAACCTCGGCGCCCTTCAGCGCCGCCGCCGCTTCGCGGTCGGTGCAGCCTTCTAGCCTGGCGAGCACCAGCGCGCCGTGCACCGCCGATTCGGCGATGCGGTGCTGCCGCCACTCGCCGTCCCGGTCCAACCACCACTCGGGGTAGCCAAGCAGGCCGTCAATTTCCTGGGTAAACGGCTGGACTTTGATCCAGCCCTTGACTCCGTGCGGGGCGCTCACGCGCCCCATTACCACCATCGGCTCAGGTCTTGGCCGACTCACTGAACTGCTTTACCAGGCGCACTGCCGTGTCCGAGAGCTTGGCGCCTTTGCCTTGCCAGAACGCCACACGGTCGAGTTGGATGCGCAAGGACTCCTGGCCCTCGGGAGCTTTCGGATTGTAGAACCCGACGCGCTCGATGAAACGGCCGTCGCGGGCAAAGCGCGAGTCAGCCACCACCATATTGAAGAACGGGCGCTTTCTGGCACCCCCGCGCGCAAGTCGAATCACTACCATGACGTCCACCCTCAAAAGCGAAGCGCGCGATTTTACGCCGGTTTTTCCGTGGTTTGCAAGGGAAGTCTGGGTGCGCGAGGCAGCTCCACAGGGCCCGGGGCGGGATTGCAAGCGCCAACCCGGAAGGGCTCCGGCGCCACGCCCCGAGGTTACTTTTCGGCTTCGCCGGGCTTCCCGGAATGGAACACCGGATCGAGGAAACTCACGATCACCTTGACCAGTTCGTCTTCCTTGCCCTCAAAGAAATGCAGGGCGTCGGGAACGATGAACTGCTGCGAACCGGGCACCTTGTCGATCTGGCGCTTGCGTTCGTAGGCGCCGACCTGGGTAATCTCCCAGTCCTTGCTGCCAAACACGTCCAGCACCGGGATCTTGATGCGGAACATCTCTTCCAGGCCGTTGATGATGCCGACGAACACCCAGGCCTTGACCGTGGTTTCGTCGGCTTTGATCAGATAGTGGTTGGCCATGGTCGCACCCAGGCTGTGCGAAACGATGGCGACATTGCGGTAGCCCTTCTCGCGCAGGAATTTGGCCGCCAGCTCGTAGCGTTCCGCTCCGTCGGCATAGGTCGGAAGGTAATCACCGACCTTTGCGCCCGGCCCGAGCACCGGCAACTGGATCGAAAGCGTGGTGTAGCCCGACTCCGCAAGCTTCACGCGCAAGGTGCCGTAGAGCTCGAAGTCCGGGTTCCAGCCGCGACCGTGACCGACGATGATGGCGCCGCGCGTCTTTTCGGCCTCGGTGTACAGCGTCAGGAACTCGTGACCGTTTTTCTGCTTCAGCCAGACCGGCTCGCCGATCAGGACCGCGGGCAGGATCTGATCCGACCAGCGCTTCTCGCGCTCGTAGTCCATCGCCAGGACGGCGGAACAGCACGAGAACAGCATGACAACGGCAATCAACGCTCGATTCATCGGGTGCGGTTTTCCTTTTGCAGGGACCGGCATTGTACCGGAGGGCATGTGTCCGGTAGGACCGCCGGGAAGCCGAG
>JAXIOX010000146.1:0-3891 GCA_045403275.1 Burkholderiales bacterium
ATCGCCGCGAGCAGCAAGCGGATGGCGGACAAGCGCTGCGCATCCTTGGCGCGCAACGCCGTTTTCATATCGTCGGTGATCCGGGCCTTTAAAGTCATGTAAAGGGTAAAGGTTGAATGCGTGAAGAGTAGAAGCGAAAAGGGTGAAGGTCTTACCCTTCACCCTTCACTGTTCACCCTTCACAGGATTGCTCAATAGAGCTTGGGCGGAAGGAGTTGGTTGCGCAGGCGCTTGTGATGGCGCTTGATGGCAGCAGCCAGCTTGCGTTTGCGCTCCGAGGTGGGCTTCTCGTAGAATTCGCGCGCCCGCAGTTCGGTCAGCAGACCGGTCTTTTCCACCGTGCGCTTGAAGCGGCGCATGGCCACTTCAAACGGCTCGTTTTCCTTGACTCGAATCGTCGGCATAGAAAAAGTAAAGTAAAACCGTCCTGAACGTTGTCGGCCAAAACAAAGGGGCGCATTCTAGCAATAATCCCCTGATTTGCAAATACAACCAGGCAATTGGCGGTCTGTGCACCCGGCGCCGCGCAGCACCCGCATATGCCTGCCGCGCCCGACTATTACCCTTTAACTCAATGCCTTATGCTGGTTCTCGGGATCGAAACGTCTTGCGATGAAACCGGGGTCGCCCTCTACGACAACGGGGCCGGGCTGCTCGGTCATACGCTTTTCTCCCAGGTGGCGATGCACGCCGAGTACGGCGGAGTGGTGCCCGAGCTCGCGTCCCGCGATCACGTGCGCAGGCTTTTGCCGTTGATCCGGGAGCTGCTGGAGCGCTGCGGACGCGTGCTTTCCGATATCGACGCGATCGCCTACACCCAGGGACCGGGTCTGGCAGGCGCTCTGCTGGTGGGCGCAGCCGTGGCAGCGAGCCTGGGCTACGCACTCAACGTACCGGTGGTCGGAGTGCACCATCTCGAAGGCCACCTGCTCTCGCCGCTGCTTGCCGGCCCGGCGCCGCGGTTTCCTTTCATCGCGCTGCTGGTTTCCGGCGGCCACACTCAACTGATGCGGGTGGACGCCGTGGGCGACTACCAGTTGCTTGGCGAGACGGTCGACGACGCCGCAGGCGAGGCCTTCGACAAGACCGCCAAGCTGCTGGGCTTGCCCTACCCCGGCGGTCCCGCGCTGTCGCAACTGGCGCAATCCGGCAATCCCAGGCGCTTCAAGTTGCCGCGGCCGATGCTTGCCAGCGGCGATTCGAATTTCAGTTTTTCCGGATTGAAAACCGCAGTGCTGACGCTGGTGCGCGGAACCGATCCGGACAGTCACACCAAGGCCGACATCGCCGCTTCGTTTGAGCAGGCGATCGTCGAAATCCTGGTCGCCAAGTCGGCCCGCGCTATCGCCCTGGAAGGACTTGACCAACTTGTGGTTGCCGGCGGAGTCGGCGCCAATCGCCCGTTGCGCGAGGCGATGTCGAAGAAAGCTGAACGCGAGGGCTTCGAGGTGTTCTACCCGCCGCAGGATCTGTGCACCGACAACGGGGCGATGATCGCTTTCGCCGGCGCGCTGCGTCTCGCCGCCGGCGTGCCTGCCGGCACAGGTTTGGATTTCACCGTACGGGCGCGCTGGGATCTGGAAGAACTCAAGAGCGTTTCAACAGAGTGATCCTGTTTTCGTTGCCGGCGAGCAACCTTTCGATGTTGCCGCGATGGCGCCATACCAGCAGAACCGCGATCACCAGCACCGCCCAGGTCATCGGCGCCCAGCCGAGAAAGTGGAAGGCCACGAGCGGGGACAGCGCCGCCGCGACGATCGCCGCCAGCGACGAGTAGCGCGAGACCACCGCCACCAGCACCCACAACACCAGCAACGTGAGCGCGATGCGCCAGTCAATCGCCAGCAGGATGCCGGCGGCGGTGGCGACCCCTTTGCCGCCCCGGAAGTGGAAATACAGCGGGAACAAGTGCCCGAGAAACGCCGCGAGCGCCACCGCCGCGAGCGTCGGCTCGCCGACACCGAAGCGTGCCGCAAATTGCTGCGCCAGCCACAGCGCGACTGCGCCCTTCGCCGCGTCGCCGATCAGCGTCAGCACTGCCGCGGCCCTTTTCCCGGTGCGCAACACGTTGGTCGCCCCCGGGTTGCGCGAGCCGTAGGTGTGCGGATCCGGCAGTCCGAAAAACCAGCTCACCACCACCGCGAAGGAAATGGAGCCTATGAGATAGGCGGCCAGGACGAACAGCGCGGAAGCCATCGTGTTCGGCTCTCCTTAAAGTATCAGCCGCGAGGGTGATGCTTCGCGTGCAGCTGCTTCAGCCGTTCGCGCGCGACGTGAGTGTAGATCTGAGTCGTGGAAATGTCGGCATGACCGAGCAGCAACTGCACCACGCGCAGGTCGGCGCCGTGGTTGAGCAGGTGGGTGGCGAACGCATGGCGCAAGGTGTGCGGCGAGATCTGTTTGCTCAAGCCCGCCTTGGCGGCGTAGCGGCGGATCAGGTGCCAGAACGCCTGGCGCGTCATCGATGCGCCGCGCGCGGTGACGAACAGGGCATCGGTGCGCTTGCCGTCGAGGATCTCCGGACGTGCCTGCCCAACGTAGCGGCGGATCCACGCCAGCGCCTCCTCACCCAGCGGGACCAGCCGCTCTTTCGATCCCTTGCCGACGATGCGCACCACGCCCATGTCCTGGCTGACTTGAGCAACCCCGACGGACACCAGTTCGGAGACGCGCAACCCGCTCGCGTACAGCGCCTCCAGCATCGCCTTGTCACGCAGTCCCCGCGGCGTCTCAACGTCCGGCGCAGCGAGCAGCCGTTCGACGTCTTCTTCGGTCAGGCTCTTGGGCAGGCTGCGCGGCAGTTTCGGCGCTTCCACCTGCAACGTCGGATCGGCCGTGATCGTGCCCTCGCGCAACAGGAATTGGTAAAGACGCTTGAGGCTGGAGAGCAGCCGCGCCGCGGAGCGCGGCTTGGCGCGGCGGTGGAACTTGTGGGCGAGATAGCCAAGCAGGTCGACGCGTTCGGCATGCACCAATGTCTTGCCGCGTTCCGACGCCAGCCATAAGGCGAACAACCGCAGGTCGCGGCGGTAACTTTCCAGCGTGTTGCGCGACAGGCCGTCCTCGAGCCAGAGCGCGTCGCAGAATTGGTCCAGAAGAGCGTCGTCTGCGGCCATCAGTAGGCGCCCGGATTCTCGTGATGCAACAGCCAGCGCTTGATCTCGATCAGCGAACCGCGGCGGGTGTGCATGAAGCCACCGATGCCGTTGCTGGCGATGACGCGGTGGCAGGGAATCAGGATGGGGATGCGGTTTGCGCCGCAGGCACTGCCCACCGGACGCGGCGCCGAACCGATGCGCATGGCCACCTGCAGGTAGGACAGCACCTCGCCGGGCGGGATCGCGTGCACCGTCTGCCAGACCCTGCGCTGGTACTGCGTGCCGTCGTATTCGAATGGCAGGTCGAAATCGAAACCGGGATCCTTCAGGTATTGAGCGAGCTGCCGGCATACTTCTTTTGCGAACGGCGTCTGCGGTTTCAGCGTCGCCGCGCCGTGCGGCAGGTACTCGATATCGGTCAGGCGCTCGCCGATGACACGGATGCCGAGCACCGCGAACGGCGCCTGCATCTTCGCCTGATGGGATTCGAGCATCGGCTTCATCGGCTACGCAGATTCTGCATCAGCACCACGGCGGCAATCAGGAGCAATCCCGCGCCATCGGTGACCACTCCCGGGTAGACCAGCAGCAGGCCCGCCGCGATCAGCATCGGCCGCTCGGCGCGATTGGCCTGTATCAGCAGCCAGTTTTGCACACCGCCGGCCAGCGCAGCAATGCCGATCACCGCGCTGACCACGGTGACGAGCGTCTGCGCCAGAGAACCCTTGAAAGCAGAAGGCGGCAGGCGGGGAACGGCGATCTGTGTTGGGCCACGGCATTGTAGCAACGATGC
>JAXIOX010000141.1:0-12223 GCA_045403275.1 Burkholderiales bacterium
GTGCGCACCGCTTCGATGATCACTGCCTCATTCATTTGAACCTCCTCAATACTTTCACCGCAAAGACGCAAAGAACGCAAAGGAAACCCGGACAACAGGACAAACGGTTCATGTCGTTCGGTACCTGGATAGCCAATACTCGCGACAAAAGTCGATTCCGTACGTTGCAGGTTTTCCCCTTCTATTTTTCTGCTCTTCTTTGCGTTCTTTGCGTCTTTGCGGTGAAAAGGTCTATTTGCCAGTCACCAGAACGACTTTGCCGGTGACGCGCTTGTTGAGTACTTCGTTGAGCGCTTCCGCGGCGCGTTCCAGCGGATAAATGGCGTGGATGTGCGGCCTGACTTTGGCAACCGCGTACATCGCCATCAGATCATAATTGTTTTCGCGATTGCGCTCGGGTTCGTTCTTCGTGAACGCGCCCCAGAACACCCCGACGATGGAGCAGCCTTTCAGAAGGGTCAGATTCAGCGGCACCCTGGGAATTTCGCCGGCGGCAAAGCCGACCACCAGGAAGCGGCCCTTCCACGCCATGTCGCGCAAGGCCGGCTCCGAGTACGGCCCTCCGACCGGATCGAACACCACGTCTACTCCCTTGCCGGCGGTGACGGCCTTGATCCTTGCCCGCAGGTCCTCGGTGCCGTAGTTGATCACCTCATCGGCGCCGTTCTGCCTGCAGATCTGCAGTTTGGCATCGTTCGAGGCAGCGGCGATGACCTTTGCGCCCATTGCCTTGCCCAGTTGTATCGCCGCCAGCCCCACTCCGCCCGCAGCCCCAAGCACCAGCAGCGTTTCGCCGGCCTTGAGGTTGGCGCGATCCTTGAGGGCGTGGTAGGAGGTGCCGTAGGTCAGAACGAATGCCGAAGCCGGTATGAAGTCCATTCCCGACGGCATGGGAACGGTACGTTCAGCATCGACCGCGATTTCCTCGGCGAATCCGCCCCAGGTGTTGAACGCGATCACCCGATCGCCGCGCTTGACCCCGGTCACGCCCTCGCCGACTTCCTTGACGATGCCGGCGACTTCGCCGCCGGGCGAGAACGGCAGCTCGGGCTTGAACTGATACTTGCCCTGGATGATCAAGGTATCGGGAAAATTCACCCCACAGGCTTTCACGCCGACGACGACCTGTCCCTGCGCCGCCTTCGGCGACGGCACCTCCTCAACAACCAGCTTCTCGGGCATCCCGAGTTCTTTACACAGCACCGCTTTCATACTCCCCCCAATCCCTTGACCGCGAAGACGCAAAGGCGCAAAGGAAACGCAAAGGAAAGCAAAAACACTTGAGGTTAAAAAGCAAAGTGGTGGATAGTCGCGCCACCGCAATTTATCGACTGGGTGGGACAAATCGAAACCCCCCGCTTTTTGACACGTTTCGTTTGGTTTTCTTTGCGTTTCCTTTGCGCCTTTGCGTCTTTGCGGTGAAGGTTTAGCGCGCCCTTGCGGTGAAGTTTAGGCCCCAGTTTAGCTCTTGAGGATTTTCTCGACCTGGCGCCAGCCGGCTTCGGCCATGGGCCGGGCGCGCTTGCCCTGCTCCATCGCGTGCGCGCTGGCTGCGGTGCCGTCCTTGACTCTACCCATGATGCCCTGAAGTATTCCGGCCAGGCGAAACATGTTGTAGGCCATGTAAAAATCCCAGTTCGGGATCTGGCTTCTGCCGGTGCGCCTGCAATATGCGGCGACATATTCTTCTTCGCTCGGTAAGCCAAGCGCGTGAAGGTCGATTCCGTTGATGCCGCGGAACTGGCCCGGGGTCAACCGCCATGTCATGCAGTGATACGCGAAATCAGCGAGCGGGTGTCCGAGCGTGGACAGTTCCCAGTCGAGTACCGCGAGGATCCTCGGCTCCTTCGGATGGAAAATCACATTGTCCATCCGGTAATCGCCATGGACGATGGTCGTTTCGTCACCCGGCGGGATGTTCTTCGGCAGCCACTCGATCAGGTTCTCCATCGCCTCGATACGCTCGGTTTCAGAGGCGCGGTACTGCTTGGTCCAGCGGTTGATCTGGCGCTCGATGTAGTTGCCAGGCTTGCCGTAGTCGGCGAGGCCAATTCGCAAATAATCCACCTTGTGAAGCGCGGCGATCACGCGGTTCAACTCGTCGAAGTACGCCGCGCGCTGAGCCGTGCCCATGCCGGGCAGCGACGGATCCCACAGCACGCGGCCTTCGACGTAGTCCATGATGTAGAACGCAGTGCCGATCACCGCGTCGTCCTCGCACAGGGAGTAGGTTCTCGCCACCGGCACGTCGCTGCCGTGCAGCGCCGTGATGACGCGGTACTCGCGGTCCACGGCGTGCGCCGATGGCAGCAGCTTGCCCGGCGGCTTGCGGCGCAAGACGTAGCGCTTGCCGGCCGCCGTCAGCCTGAAGGTGGGATTGGACTGGCCGCCCTTGAACTGTTCGACTTCGAGATTTCCCGAGAACCCTGCGACATGCTCGCGCAGATAGCCTTCCAGACTAACGACATCGAAGCGATGCCGCTCCTGGACCGGCATCGTGCCGACGAACTCCTCGTTCATGAACTCCTCTCCCCCCTTGCTATGAGCCCGGCGAGAATACCATCCGTGTTCGGGGCCTGCCAACGCGGCGTAGGGTGGCGAAAACCCGCATGCTAGAATCGCTGCGTTTTTTTATCCGCAATCACACCGATGAAAGAGTTCCAAGACCGTGTCGCAGTCGTAACCGGGGGAGCAAGCGGCCTCGGCCGCGCCATGGCACTGCGCTTCGCCCGCGAGGGCATGAAGATCGTTCTGGCCGACGTCCAGGCCGATGCGCTGAAGAAAACCGAAGCCGAGTTCGAACAGGCCGGCATTCCGGTACTTGCGGTGCGCACCGACGTTTCGAAAGGCAAGGACGTCAAGGCGCTGGCCGACAAGGCATTCAAGACCTTTGGCGGGGTGCATGTCCTGTGCAACAACGCCGGCGTCGCGCCCGGCGGCACGGTCTGGGAGCACACCGAGAAAGACTGGGAATGGACGCTGGGCGTCAATGTGTGGGGCGTGATCCATGGCGTCCGGGTGTTCGTGCCACGCATGCTCGAACAGAACGTTGACGGCCACGTGGTCAATACCGCATCTGTGGCCGGGCTGCTGTCGCTGCCGGGAATGAGCGTCTACTGCGTGTCCAAGCACTCGGTAGTCACGCTGACCGAATGCCTGCACCACGACCTCGTCGAATTCGGCGCCAAGGTTAGGGCCTCGGTACTCTGCCCGGCCTACGTCCCCACCGGCATTTCCGATTCCGAGCGCAACCGTCCCGCATCGCTGCGCGAGAAAAAAAAGAAAAGCCCTCAGGACTTGAAGCGGGAAGAGCAGTTGCGCCATGCGGTGCAGTCGGGGCGCATTTCCGCAGAGCAGATTGCCGAGATCGTGCTCGAGGCCGTCAGGACGGAAAAGTTCTACATCCTCCCGCACCAGAAGATCAAACCTGCGATCGAAACCCGCATGCAGGACATTCTGCTGGAGCGCGAGCCGACCAACACCCTGAACCGAGAATCGGTTCGGTCAGACCAACACCTTTAAGGTCCGACAAGGGTTTTAACCGCCAATCCTGTCCGTTTTCTTGTATCTCGTTTTCCTTGGCGTACCTTTGCGTCCTTTGCGTTTCACGCTCTTTTCTTGAACATTGTGTTCGCGCGGATAAAGTCCGCCATGCGAACAACGCCCTTCTCGATGGCGTCGTTGGAAGCGGCGTAGCTGAAGCGGATGTGCTGGCCTTCGTTGGGCACGCGCGGACCGAAATGGATGTCCGCCAGTACCGCCACGCCGGCTTCGTTCAGGAGCCGCTGGCGGAACTCCTCCGAATCCTTGGCCCCGATCATCTCGCAGGCCGCCGTAACGTTCGGCCAGGCGTAGAAGGCGCCACCCGGGTTCCGGCAAGTCACGCCGGGAACTTTGTTCAGCAATCCCACGATCAGATCGCGCCGGGCGAGAAAGCTGTCGCGCATTCTCTTCGCCTCGTCCTGCGGACCGTTCATCGCCTCCACCGCCGCCCACTGCGTGATCTGCGAGGCGCACGAATCGGTGTTGGTCACCCAGCGGGTGAATACCGGCGCCAGTGCCCTGTTCGCGGTAAAGCCCAGGCGCCAGCCGGTCATCGCCCAGGTCTTCGAGGCGCCATCGGAAATGATGGTGCGCTCGAGCATATCCGGAAACTGGGCCAGCGACACGAATTCGCCGTCGTAGCAGAGTTGCGAATAAATTTCGTCCGCGAACACCCAGACTTGCGCATGCCTGCGCAGGACGGCGGCGATCGCATCCATGTCCTTCTTCGGAATGATGCCGCCGGTCGGGTTCTGCGGCGAGTTCAGGATCAGGAGCTTCGTTTTCGGCGTGATCTTCGCTTCGAGCTCAGCCGGGTCGAAGCTGAAGTTGCGCGCTTCGCGCAAGTGGATCGGCACCGGCACCGCGCCATGCGCGCGGATCTGCGATTCGTAGATCGGGAAACCCGGGTTCGGAAAGATTACCTCGTCGCCCGCGCCATAGTCGCTGACCGAGAGAATCGAATAGGCAATGAACGGTTTTGCGCCCGCGCCGACAACGATGTCGTCGGCGCTCACTTTGATACGCCGCGTGCGGTTCAGATAATTCGCCGCCGCGTCGCGCAATTCCAGAATCCCGGCCGAAGGCGTATAGCCATGTTTGCCCTCGTTGATCGCCTTGATGCCCGCGTCGCGGATGTTTTTCGGGGTGTGGAAATCCGGTTGGCCGATGCAGAAGGAAATGATGTCCTTGCCCTGGCGTTGCAGCGCGCTGACTTCGGCCAGCACAACGAAAGCGTTTTCGGTGCCAAGATCGCTCGCTCGGCGGGATATTGCGGGCATCAGGGGAACTCCTCGGGGATCAAAACGCCGGCTTCAATGACTGGCGCGGCCGCCCGTAAGCGTTTATATTTGAAGAACTTTATAGCACGCCGAACGCGAGACGGTCAAACTGATCAAGATCCTCTGCGACCTTCATCGGGACTCGCGTGTCGAGCCTGCACAAGAGAATGAACGGCGACGTGCAAAAAAACCACAATGAGACGAGTACCTCCATGCCATACATCGAGGAATCGCTTTCCGCCGGCGAGCAGATCATAGGATTTTTCCGGCTCCACTGGGTTTCCAGGAGCTGGATGGTCCTGTGGATCGTGCTCGCGATCCCCACGGTTGGAATCACGCTGATCCTGGCGCTGTACGAATTCCTCAGGCTCCGGTCCATCGAGCAGGGCGTTACCAACAAGCGCGTGATCTACAAGAAGGGCATCATCAGCCGTACATCCGAGGAGATGAAGCTGAACTCCATCGAAACCGTGGAGATCGATCAGGGCATTCCCGGACGCATCTTCGGATTCGGCGACGTGACGGTGACCGGCCGGGGGTTGAGCAGCGTCGTCTTCAAGACGGTCGACGACCCCATGGCGGTGAAGCGGCAAATCGAAAGCGTCAGTAATCCCGCCGCCTGAGGGGCTTTTGATCCTGCCGCGAACGCTGTCCGTCTGCCTTCCGAAGGGGTATCGTCTGGGGAATCTCTCATCAAGTTCAGTCTCAGCCCATGGGACATTCGCATGAACGAGCAGCAGGCCGCAGCCCTGCGGCAACACATGGTCCTGGAAATCGCCGCGCACACCGTCCTCGCCGGTGAACGGATCGGCAAGTACAACCTCGATGCGCGCGTGATGGAAATCATGGGCAAGGTGCCCCGACACGAGTTCGTGCCGGTCGAGCTCCAGCCTTACGCCTATCTCAACCGCCCGCTACCGATCGGCTTCGAAAAGACCATATCCCAGCCGTTCATCGTCGCGCTGATGACGGACATGCTGGAGATCCGCAAGGAAGACGTCGTTCTGGAGATCGGCACCGGACTTGGATACCAGGCGGCGGTCCTCGCCGAGCTGGCGCACAAGGTATACAGCGTCGAGATCATCGAGGCGCTAGCGCAGCAAGCAGTGAAACGGCTCAGCCGCGCGGGCTACACCAACGTCGAGGTCAAGGTAGCCGACGGCAGTCACGGCCTGCCCGAGCACGCCCCGTTCGACAAGGTGATGGTCACGGCGGCGCCGGACCTCATTCCTCCCGCGCTGATCAACCAGCTCAAGCCCGGGGGCCGAATGATGATCCCCGCAGGCTTGTCCGACGACCAGCAACTGATCCTGGTGGAGAAGAGCGCGAACGGCCGCCTATCGACCAGGGAAATACTGCCGGTCCGATTTTCCCAGCTCGAAGGAGCGGAGTCTACCTAGCGCGCGCTGGCGCAATCCCCCCGATGCGATGCGCAGAACCCGATATTGAATACCCGGAAATTTAGGCATAACCTTCGAACCCGTTGCATCGCGTTGGTGAATCAATACCGAACGCTTCCCGGATTCGAAATAATTTTTGAGCGTTTGAACACTTGCTATGGTGACACGATCATCACCAGCAACTCGAGGCTCCGGCCGTTCCGTCCCGGTCATGCTTCTGGTAGGAACGCGCAAGGGCGCATTCATCTATCGGTCGGATGCTGCGCGCAAGAAGTGGCGGGTTGAAGGTCCGCATTTCCTGGGCAATATCGTCAATCACCTGGTGCTCGATCCGCGCGACGGCCGCACACTGCTGCGGGCGGCAAAGACGGGACATCTCGGCCCGACGGTGTTCCGCTCGCTCGACGGCGGCCGCAACTGGACGGAAGCAAAGCAACCGCCCGCTTTCCGCCAGGCGAAGGACGGCGAAGAAGGTCGCTCCGTGCAAAGCGTGTTCTGGCTTTCCCCCGCGAGTGCTTCGGAACCGGACGCATGGTACGCTGGCACCGCGCCGGCCGGCATGTTCCGTTCCCGGGATGGGGGCGCGACCTGGGAGGAAGTCGCCGGTTTCAACGACGGCCTGTTTCCGAAAATCAAGGATAAGGTGAGCGAGGTGCCCGACGGCTCGCTCTTGCACTCCATCCTGGTGGATCCGCGGGACGCTCGCCATCTCTACATCGGCATTTCCACTGGCGGATCGTTCGAGAGCGACGACCGCGGAGAAACCTGGCACGCGCTCAACAAGAGCGTGGAGGCCTACTTCCTGCCGGAGAAGAACCCGGAGTACGGGCACGACCCGCACCTGATGGCGCTGCACCCACTCAAGCCGGACCGGATCTACCAGCAGAATCACTGCGGCATTTATCGCCTCGACCGCCCCGCCGTCGAGTGGCAGCGCATCGGGCTTAATATGCCCAAAGAAGCAGGCGACATCGGTTTTCCGGTGGTGCTGCATCCGCGCGATCCGGATTGCATCTGGGTCTTTCCGATGGACGGCACCGAGGTGTGGCCTAGGACCAGCCCGGACGGCAAGCCGGCGGCGTACCGCACCAGCGACGGCGGCAAATCATGGCACAGGCAGGACCGCGGATTTCCCACCGAACAGGCGTGGTGGACGGTCAAGCGCCAGGCCTTCTGCGCCGATACCTGCGAACCTGTCGGCCTCCATTTTGGCACCACCAGCGGCGAGATCTGGTCGAGCACCGATGCGGGCGAGAACTGGTCGCAGATCGCGGCCCACCTGCCCCACATCTATTCGGTAACGGCGGCACTGGATTCGTGATGCGCGTGGTATTGCCGAGCCCGCTTTTCTCCTACACCGGCGGCCAGCAGGAACTGGATGGCGCCGGCGAATCGGTCGCGCAATTGCTGGACTTTCTCGAGTCCCGCTACCCGGGAATGCGCCACCGAATCATTGACGAACAGGATCGCATTCGCCGCCATATCCGATTTTTCGTGAACGGGGACGGCGTCGCCCGCCTGGACTATCGCCTGCATGCCGGAGACGAAGTAATCATCGTTGCCGCGTTGAGCGGCGGATGAAGCAGCGAATTCTTGACGCAAAGACGCAAAGGCGCGAAGAAAGAAAAATGGGACGTGTGTAAAGAAGTTCATCATGTATGGGCCGAGGAGTCGTCTTTCATGAGATTGAATGGGAATCGCCCGACCGAATCCTCCGTGCTTTTCGACTACTGTTCCGATTTTCTTTGCGTCTTTGCGTCAAACATTTTGACTCTGGGGTAGATGCGATGAAATTGCCTGTTTGCGAGTTGCGCCGCGCCAATTGCCCATTTCCACAAGCTACTGTTAGGGCAGCTCTGCCCTGTTCTCACATGAGTGTAATGAAACTTCCGGTTGTCCTGACCTCGATTCTCGCGGCGCTTCTGCTTGCCGCATGCGCTTCGAAATCCGATAAGCCGCTGCGTTTTGAACTGCGGGGATTCTCGATTGCCGCACCTGCGGCGGTCGAGGGCGAGAATCCATGGGGCGTGGCAAAGCAAACGCCCGATCTTCTGATCCTCGGCAAGCCCGGCGAATTTGAAAGCGAGGTCTTTACCGTGCAGGCGGCGGTCATCAGGCTACCGTCACTGCCGTCTCCCGACGCCTTATTGCAACACGTCAAGGCGGCGCAACTGCGCGAACTGGACCCCAAGCGTTTCCGCATCCTCAAGCACGAACTCAGTTTGCACCCGGTGGAAGGGGAGTCTTGTGCGCTTTCGCACGTCGAGGCGGCGGATCGCGCCATACCCGGCACTACCGGGCCCACCGCAAACATGATGCTGCAAACGCTGACGTTGACCTGTGCGCACCCCAAGGACCGGAACACCGGAATCAACGTGGCTTACTCGCACCAGTACTTTCCGGAAGACAAGGATCCCCGGTTCATCGAAAGGGGCAGCGTCATTCTCGAAGGTCTTAGGCTCGATGGACAGCCCTAGCAGCGCGAATTTTCTGAAAAACCGACGATTTATTGCGTCAACGCCGATTCCGTGTGCGACGCAAACAGCCGTTCCATTTCCCTGCGCACCTTGACCGCGTAGCTGGATTCGTCGACGGCGACGTCAGTCCAGCGCAGCGGCTGGCCCGCGGCTACCGGCTTTAGCATCTTCACGCCGTGCGCGAGCCCGAGCGACAGACCGCCGAGCCTGAGGGAAGCCTGCGCCGGCATGAGCTTGCCGACCACCGTGTAGCCGCCCTCTCCGTCCAGGATCTCGCCGGGCTTCAAATCGCGCTTGGCGGTGGCCACCACATCGGCGCGGAACCCGGTGGGGCAGCCGGTCGGCTCGCGCCGCAAACCCACCGACGCAACCGAGATCCCGACTTCCAGGCCGATCAGGTGCCAGCGCTTGTATAGGCAGGCATAACGGCCCGATGAGTCGGTGCGCACCATGTACTCCTTGAAGCAGTTGCGGATGTACTCGGTCTCGCCCTCGAACACGACCCACACACCGAAGCGGATGTCGTAGGGAATCGCTCGCCCGTCTGTCTCCAGGGAGGAAATCACTTCCACCTGCCCCTTGTGGTGCAGATGGCCGCCTTCGGACACGGGGCGCATCACGGTCGGTATATCGTCGACACTGGCGGGCGGAAACAGCAGGCCGTTGGGCGCCGGCGTCAGGCCGGTGGCGTTGCAAACGGCGGTGCACTCGATCGCGGGCTTGGAGCCGTCGAGGAAGGAATTGAACATCTTCGGATTCAGGCCCCCGATCCTGGCTTGTTCCGGAGTGAGCCCGTAGTAGCCCCACACCGTTTCCGGCGTGGACTGGGCGAAATGCGGCAACCACTTGTGGCCGCGGCCCGCGGCCACAACGTTGAATCCGGCGGCGCGTGCCCAATCGACCAGGTCGCAGATCAGCGCCGGCTGATCGCCATAAGCCAGGCTGTAGACCACGCCGGCTTCCTGCGCCCGGCGCGCCAGCAACGGGCCGCACATCGCGTCCGCTTCAACGGTGACCATCACCACGTGCTTGCCATGCCTGAATGCGGCAAGTGCGTGCTCGACCGCGGCTATCGGATTGCCGGTGGCTTCGACGATGATGTCCACTGCGGGGTGCGCAACGAGCGCCTGCCAGTCCTCTCCCACATGCGTAAGCCCCGATGAAAGCGCAGCGTCGAGCGACGGCGCGGCGTAGCGTTCCGCCTTCCAGCCGACGCGCTCGAGATTGGTCTTGGCATTCTGCGGAGACAGATCGGCAATGCCGCACAGGTGCAGGCCGGGCGTCTTCGGCACCTGGGCAAGGTACATGGCCCCGAATTTTCCGGCGCCGATCAGCCCGACGCGCAGCCGCTTGCCCTGCGCTTCGCGCTCCTGAAGTTTGGCGTAGAGGTTCATCCGGCTATGCTGCAACCAGCGGCTTGAGCGCTTCCTCGGGCGTGCCGTCCTTCCACGGCAGCGGCACATCGTAGTCGCGCAGCAGGCAGTCGTCCGGCAGACACTGTATCGGCGTGAAATCGCGGTGAGCGATGTACTCGGGGCGCTTGAAGCGGCGGATGTGGTTGGAGACCGCGCACAGGCTCAGGTACACGCTTACCCGGTTCCAGGGCGACAGGTTGGACGACGAGGCATGCACCAGGCAGGAGTGGAACAGGATCATCGTTCCGGCGGGACCTTTCGGTGCGACGATGCCGCCGCGCTCCACCAGCTTGCGGATGCTGTCGTGGTTGATGGTCCATAACGGATAGCTGGTGGTCGAAGTGTCGTGCTGCGCATCGAGCACCCCGAGCTTGTGGCTGCCGGGGATGAACATCAGCGGCCCGTTGAACTCGTTCACCTCGTCCAGGAAGATCGCCACGTTCATAGCCCGGGGCTCCGGCATCAGATCGTCGTTCTTCCAGGTGCCGTAATCCTGGTGCCACTGCCAGACATCGCCGTCGAACGCCATCTTGCCGTTGATCTTGAACTGGTGCATGTAAAGCGCTTCGCCGAAAAGCTGCATCACCGGCTCGACCATGCGCGGGTGGCGCGCGAGCTTGGCGAAGGGCTTGCTATACATGTGCGCGGCGAAATTGGTGCGCACCGCGCCGCTGTCCTTCTCGCGCACGTTTTCCGGGCGATGCTGGGCATACAGCCCCGGCACTTCGTCGAGAAGGGCTTTCATCTCCTGCGCTGTGAACAGGCTCGGGAAAACGAGATAGCCGTCGCGATCGAACTGATCGATCTGTTCGCTGGTGAGTTTCATTAGTTTCCTCCTGCCATTTTCCTCGCCGCGCGCTCAGGAAGCATCGCGCAGTCGCCGGGTTCGACGGCGGGTTCTGTGTACAGAATACGGGGTTCGCAGGCAACGTCAACCCCGCTCCGGGGAGCATGCCGTGGACCGTCCGGCCCGGGCAAGTATTCTCGCAGGTTCCGGTAAACTCACGCTTTCCTTCCTCCGCTGTCTGTTGTCGGATAGCATTTCGCTATGATCTGCACCGGCTGCGGGTTCGATGCTCCTTCCGATTTCGCGTTCTGTCCGAAGTGCGGCAGCCGGCTTGCCGTGACATCCACCGAAGGCCCGGTTGTCCGGCCGGCACAGGCACCGTCACCCACGCCCCGCACCGCGCCGCCCGGCGAAGCGGAAGCCGACCGCCGGCCGGTAACCGTTCTCTTCGCCGACCTCTCGGGCTTTACTGCAATCAGCGAGCGTCTTGATCCAGAGGACGTCCGCGCGCTGCAGACCGATCTTTTCAAGGAGATGTCCGGGGCAATCGCGCGCTTCGACGGATTCGTCGAGAAATTCGTCGGCGATGCCGTCATGGGCGTGTTCGGCGCACCGATTGCGCATGAAGACGATCCGGCGCGGGCGTTGCATGCGGCGCTTGCCATGCTCGAGCGGGTCGCGGAACTGAGCGGGCGCTGGGCTCGTCGCCTCGGCGCGCCGCTGGAACTGCACGTCGGCGTAAACACGGGTCCGGTCGTCGCTGGCCATATTGGATCGGATACGGGCGCTGCGTACGCGGTGACTGGCGACGCTGTCAACACGGCCTCGCGCTTGCAAAGCAAAGCCGGACCGGGGCAGATCTTCGTCAGTCAATCGACCTACCTGCTGACACGGCACGCGTTCGGCTTCGAGCCAATGGGCGAGGTGCCCCTCAAGGGGAAGGCGGAGCCGGTCGCGCTTTACCGCGTGGACGCGGCGTTGTCGGCGCCGCAATCGGCTCGCGGCCTCGAACTGCATGGGCTGGGGGCGCGCCTGATCGGACGCGAACGGGAGCTGCGCGAGTTGCTGGCGGCGTTCGAGCGAATGCTCGCGGGGCATACCGAAGTCATCAGCGTTGTCGGCGACGCCGGCGCGGGCAAGAGCCGTTTGCAGGCCGAATTCCTGGTGCGCCTCGAGGAAGCAGGCCATCTCGCCACGGCAGTGGTGCGGCGGGCGGTGTGCTCCTCGCTGGGAGAGCGGGCCTATGGCGTGCCGGCCGCGCTGCTGCGCGACGCCTACGGGGTGACGACGGGAGACGCGCCTGAGGTGGTCCGCAAGAAGC